>NZ_JBYSXD010000053.1:0-31200 GCF_058781865.1 Arthrobacter sp. FW306-1B-F12A | reverse complement strand
GGTCACGGCTTGGGTGGGTCACGGCTGGGACTCGGCCGGATTGGCCGCGATATCGATCTCCAATTGGCGCTGGGTTTCCCGCATGATACCCACAAGACCAGCATCGAAGAGCCTGCGGAACCGTACCACGGGAGTAGCTACGCTCAGCGCGCCCACGGCGACGCCCCGCCCGTTGTGGAGAGCCACCCCCAAGGCGCTGATCCCTTCCTCGGTGCCTTCGAAATTCGCCGCGAATCCGTTGCTCCGGATCGTCTCAAGCTCGCGCAGGAAAGCCGGATATTCGGCGTCGGGAATGTTGTCGCCGCCGATCTCCGCATTGTGGCTGCGGAACAATTGCTCGATCATGGCGGGCTCCAGCCCTGCCAACAGCGCCTTGCCGCCCGAAGCTTTGTTCGCGGGCAGGACGGTTCCCTGCCTGTCGCCGACCCGCAGGGCGTTGGTCCCCTCCACCGTGGCCAGGAACCTCACCTTGGTTCCCACGCGAACCATGAGATTGACGGTCTCATTGATCCGCCCACTCAGGAGTTCCATGTGCGGCTGCGCCACCGTGCGAAGCAGCCGGCTCCAACTGAGTCCTGCCGGTCCAACCCCCATGGCCGGCCCGGGCACGTAGCGGCGGGTCTCGTCCTGGACCGCGAACCCCCGGTAGACCAGCATGGCCAACAGCCGGTGGGCTGTGGAGGGAGCAACACCCAGCTCCGCGGCGGCGTCCTTGAGGCGCAGGCTGCCGCCGTCGCGCAGGAGCTGAAGGAGATGCAGGGCGTTGTCCACGGCTTCAATGGAATAGGCCGGTTTTTTGCGGGCTGGAAGATTCTGCACGACAGAATTCTATTGGGCTGCAGAACCAAACGGCCACACAGTGGTGGGATAAATCACACACCATCCGCTGCAGCGCCGGAGCGGACCCAAGACGGCGTTCACCACCTCCCCAGGGCCTCCGCCCGGTTCTCCAAGCGTCCCGCCGCCGCTGTCCTGGTCTGCTGGTTGCTGGTGGTTTTCGACGGCTACGACCTCATCGTCTACGGCACCGTCCAGAGCGCCCTCATCACGGACACCGGCTGGGGGCTCACGAAAGCCACCGCCGGCACGGTCGGCTCGATGGCGTTCCTCGGCATGATGATCGGGGCCATCTTCGCCGGGAGGATGTCGGACAGCTGGGGGCGCCGCCGGACCATCATCGCCTGCGCCGCACTGTTTTCACTCTTCACCATCTTGTGTGCGTTCTCCCCGAACGCGTTCGTCTTCGGGGGTCTGCGCTTGCTGGCGGGCATCGGCCTGGGCGGACTTGTTCCCTCGGCCAATGCCTTGGTCGCGGAACTGGTCCCCGCCAAATGGCGGTCCACCATCGCCACGCTAATGATGTCCGGAGTGCCGATCGGCGGCTCGATCGCCGCGGTGGCCGGCATTCCGCTCATTCCCGCTTTCGGCTGGCCGGTCATGTTCCTGGTGGCCGCCGTGGCGCTCCTCGTGGTGGTTCCGCTGGGCATGCGCTTCCTCCCGGAGACGCTCCCAGCGACACTCGAGGAACCCCTCCCGGCCGCCAAGAACGCGAACCAAACAGGCGGCTTCAAGTCCCTACTCCGTGCCCCGTACCTCGGCATGAGTCTCCTGTTCGCGGTCTCCACCCTCGTCACGCTCTTTGCTTGGTACGGCCTGGGCACCTGGCTGCCGAACCTGATGCAACTGGCCGGCTACAACCTCGGGTCAGCCCTGACCTTCGCGCTGGCACTCAACCTCGGTGCCGTCGTCGGCTCGGTGGCCACTGCGTGGGCGGGAACCCGCTTCGGTCCGATCCCGACGGCGATCGCGGCAGCCGCCGTCGCCGCCGTCGCGCTGGCCGTACTGGTGGCGGGTCCGCCCGTGGGGCTTGTCTACGTCATGTTGGTGCTGGCGGGGGTCGGCACCCACGGAACCCAATGCCTCATCATCGCGGCGGTGGCCAGCCATTACCCGGCGCATTTGCGGGGCACAGCGCTTGGCTGGGCCCTCGGCGTCGGGCGCATCGGCGCGGTCGCGGCACCCCAGGTAGGCGGGCTGCTGCTCGCGGCCGGCCTGGGCGTCAACTCGAACTTCCTGGCATTTGCCGGGGCCGCCGCCGTCGCGGCCATCCTGCTCGGCGCCATCGGCACCAAGATCAAGACCGCGAAGATCACGGCCGCCAAAAACCAACCCACAAACACCACCTCTGTAGGAGCTAGCAATGTCTGACCGCAAAACGTCCACCGAAGTCCTCGTCGTCGGCGGAGGGATGGCCGGCCTTGCCGGCGCCCTGGCCCTGCGCGCAAACGGCGCCGAGGTGACATTGGTTGAGCGGGCGCCCGAATTCGGCGAGGTCGGGGCGGGACTGCAGATGGCCCCCAACGCCTCCCGCGTCCTGAAGCGTTGGGGCCTCCTCGGGAAGGCGCTCGAGATCGGCGTCCGCCCCAAGCACTTGGTGTTCCGCGACGCCCTCACCGGTGAGGAACTCACCCGGCAGACCCTCGGTGGCGAGTTCGAAGAGCGCTACGGCGCCCCGTACGTGGTGATCCACCGCAGCGACCTGCACCGGATCCTGTTGGAGGCCTGCCAGGATGCCGGCGTGCGCCTCGTGAACGACGTCGTCGTCGAGAAAGTCGAGACCGTGAACCACCGCGGCGTGGCGCACACGTCCAGCGGCGATGTTTACGAGGCCGACGTCGTGATCGGCGCCGACGGCCTCAAGTCCACGCTCCGCGCCGCCGTCGCGCAGGACGGCCCGGTGTCGTCGTCGTACGTCGCCTACCGCGGAACGGTGCCCATCACGCCGGAGACCCCGGCCGCCGATCTCGAGGACGTCGTCGTCTACCTCGGTCCGGACTGCCACCTCGTGCAATACCCGCTGCGCAAAGGCGAGCTGCTCAACACCGTGGCTGTTTTCAAGTCGCCCTCGTTCGAGCGCGGTGAGGAGCAATATGGCGGCGTCGACGAACTCGAGGCGGCTTACAAGGACTGCATTCCGGCGGTACAGCTTGCGCTGCGGAACCTTGCGACAGGCATCCGCTGGCCCATGTACGATCGCGATCCCATCGAGAACTGGATCCACGGCCGCCTGGTCCTGATGGGCGATGCCGCACACCCCATGCTCCAGTACTTGGCCCAGGGAGCCTGCCAGGCGCTTGAAGACGCCGCGGTCCTCCAGGACTCCACCGTCGGCTCCGTGTTCAACGACGACGGCGTGGACACCGCTGCTTGGGATCGCGCCATCAGCGATTTCAACTCAGCCCGCGCAGCGCGGACGGCCCGCGTCCAACGCACGGCGCGCGTCTGGGGAGAGTCGTGGCACGTGTCCGGCGTCGCACGCGTCTTGCGGAACCTGCTGTTCAAGAGCCGCAAGGACGGCGACTTCCAGTACAACGACTGGCTCTACGGCCAAGAGGACGACGGCGTTCCGGCGGTCCCAGCCGACGGCACCGGCGAGATGAGGACAGTATCGCTCGCGGGAACGCACGCCTAGCAGAATCCGTTGTGTCAATTGTAGGTAAACAAATTGCTGGACTCCTGGAGCAGACCGAAGCAGACTGACTACACGAGCCGCTTGGGTGCTTGCCGTTGAAAGGACAGTCATGTTCGACCTCGTTGCTTATCTCCCGATTCTTGTCACCGTATTGGGGGTAGTTGTCGCCGTTACCGTTATAAGGCTTCTCATCAAATTGATGTGGAAGGTGGCTGAACCAAACGAGGCATTGATCATTTCCGGCCTGACTCGGGGAAGTTTGGACACCAGGGACGGAATGGATTTCAAAATCGTCACGGGAAAGGGCGCCTTGGTGGTTCCCGGGCTCCAAACCGTGAGGACGTTGTCCCTGACGCTGAATGAAACAGAGCTCCAGGTCAACTGCGTGACCTCGCAAGGCATCCAAGTGATCGTGGAGGGCGTGGTGATCTACAAAATCGGTGACGCTGCGCCGTTTATTGCGAACGCCGCGAGGAGGTTTCTCGGCCAACAGCCCAAAATGGAAAGCCAGGTCTACAACGTTTTTGAAGGGCATTTGCGCTCGATCATTGGCAGCATGACCATGGAAGAAATCATCCGCGAGCGTGACAAACTCGCGTCGTTGGTCCGCAGCGCAAGCGGCATCGAAATGGAAAAGCTTGGCTTGGTAGTTGATTCCCTCCAAATCAAGGACCTCCAGGACCCCACGGGCTACATCCAGAACCTGGCCAAACCGCACATTGCGCAGGTCAAAATGGAGGCCCGCATCGCCGAAGCCACCAGGAACCGCGAGGCCGCGGAGAAGGAGGCCGAGGCAGCCGCCCAGATCGCGGATGCCCAGAGCATTTCGGCGATCAAGCAATCAGCGGCCCAAGCCAATGCTGAAACCGCGAGGGCCAACGCCGCGCAGGCCGGTCCGTTGGCAAACGCCACAGCGCGCCAGCAAGTGGTGGTCCAGGAAACCGAGGTGGCCAAGCTGGAGGCGGACCGCGAAGAGCAAAAGCTCCAGACGTCCATCCGGAAGCCCGCCGATGCAAAGGCGTACGCCCAACGCACCGAGGCGGAAGCCCAAAAGGCCGCCGACATCAGTGCGTCCGAGGCGCGGGCACGGCGGACGGAACTCGAAGCTCAAGCGAACGCCCGCAAGGTGGAAGTCGAAGCCCAGGCCAACGCCACGGCGGCCGCCGCCATCGCGGGAGCCACGAAGATCACGGGTGAAGCCGAAGCCGCGGCCACCCGGGCCCGCGGCGACGCGGCAGCCTCGGCCATCAAGGCCAAATCCTTGGCGGAAGCGGACGGCATCAAGGCCCGCGCCGAGGCTCTCGGAACCAACCAAGAGGCCGTCATCTCCCAACAGCTCGCGGAGAACATGCCGGCGATCGTGGCAGCCGCGGCTGAACCGTTTGCCCACGTGGGCAACCTGACCGTCCTCAACGGCGGCGAGGGCCTCAACAGCATGGTGGGTGGGATCCTGTCCCAAGTGGGCAACTACCTGCCATCGATCACAGCTGCGCTCAAGAACGGCAAGGAACCGCCCAAGCGGCCCACCAAAACCCCTGATGCATAGGGACACCGATGCACAAAGAGGTTGATCGGAGCCTGACGGGCAAAATCGGCAGGGTCACGGGTCGTATCGGGCCAGGCACTGTGGGGGAAGTGATGCTGCCGTTCCACGGCGGTACGAGCGCCTTCCACGCGCATCCCTTCGACAAGAGCAGTGTTTTCAACGTGGGTGACGAGGTCCTTGTCATCTACTATGAGCCGCCCGGGACCGTATTCGTTGACGAGTTGCCGGACGTCCTGAAGGCTGCCAGATAGCGCGACCGCCAGCCGGCGCAATAGAGAACCCGACAAAAAGCTGAGGGCGGCTAGTCAGCCGCCCTCAGCTTTTTGTCACTGATCGATTGCTCAGCCCAGCGGCGGAGCTCCGACGCTGTCGTACATCGCGTAATCGTCGGTGGTGACCGATCCGTTGCTGAACAAGCTCAACCCGAAACTGATGGCCGTGGCCCCGGCGGGTAGTGCCGGCGTCGTGAAGCTTGCCTGTGTGTAGGTAGTCGCGGTATTCAGCCACGGTCCGGAGGTCCAGTACACCCAGTTGTTTGAGGCGTCACGGTAATACAAGGCGAACTGTGTGACGGCTGTAGAGGTGTACCAAACACGCACCGAATAGGTGTGTCCGGCGACGGCCGCAGGTGGGCAGGTACTGGTGTCCATTGTTGGAAGCAGTTTCGCGTCACCACTGGAGTATCCCGTGATGGTGAGTTTCTCCGCTTTGGTACCGGTGTGCGCGGTAGCAACCGTGCTGAACGTCGCGGTGTTGGTGCCGTATCCGCCGGCCTGCCAGCACTGCGGGAACGAGCCCGTACCGGCCGTTTCAAGGCTGGGGTTCTGTACCAGGTTGCCGCCGGCTGGTGGCGGCGGAGGAGGCGGTGGCGGGGTGCCGACGTCGAACATCTCGTAGTCGTCGGTGGTGAGCGTGCCGTTGCTGAACAGGTTCAACCCGAAGCTGATGCCGCTGGCGCCCGTGGGCAGTGGAGGCGTTGTCCAGGTGGCCTTTTGGAAGGTCGTGGCCGCTGAGAACCAGGGGCTTGATGTCCAATACTTCCAGGAGCCTACGCCGATCCGGTAGTAGAGCTCGAATTGGGTGCTTGTGGTCGATTTATACCAGGCACCGATTGAATAGGAGTTCCCGGGTGTCGCCGTGGGCGAGCACCCGCCTAGGTCAAGGGTAGGCAACAGCTTGGCGTCGCCGTCGACATAGTTGGTGACCACGAGCTGTTCGGCGACTTTTCCGGTGTGCGCCTGCCTGACGGTGGAAAAAGCTGCCGTGTTGGTGCCATAGCCTGCTGCGGCCCAGCACTGCGGAGCCCCGCTGACCAAGGTTTCAAGGCTTGGGTTCTTGATCAGGTTGCCCGTGCCCTCCGGTGGTGCCGGCGGTCCCGAGACAAGCGGCTTGACGGTTCCGCCGATCACTTGGGCCACCGTCTTGACCGTGGTGGTTGCGGGCCTGGACTTGAGCCACGTGGCGAACTGGTTGAACAGGGTCGGGGTGATGTTCAGCGGATCCGTGCTGGTAGCTGAAATATGGTGGAAGGTGAGCTGGACCCACCCGCCTGCGGGCTCCGCCTGGGTGACCGACTTTTGCAGGTCCGCCAGGGTCCAGGTGTTGTCCACTTCATCCGGGGCCGCCGTGTTGTACGGGTTGGCAGGAGGGATGGTCTCCGCGAGCGGGCAGCCGGCGCAGCTGAACCGCGTCTTGATGTCACCAAGGTTGCGGGCGCTATTGAGCCCGCAGTTCTTGACGACGGTTTCGAGGGATGCGTTCTCGGCAGCGAACGGATACGCGAAGTCAGTGATCGTGAATCCAAGGTTTGTGAGGTTGACCCTGTCGTTGCAAATCTGGCGTGTTGCCTCATCCAACGTCACGGTGGTCAGGTCCGGGTGGGTAACAGTATGGCCGGCAATCTCATTGCCGTTTGCCACAAGGCCCTGCATGTCGCTTGTCGTCAGGTAATTGGGGTTGTTGATGAATCCGGACGGCGTGAAGAAAGTACCCACCAGGCCCAGGCTCTGCATGGTCTGCGCGGCGTTGAGTTGGTCGGCATTTGCGTCGTCAAAGGTCAAGGTGACGACGGTTGGATTAGCGGCTTGGGCTGCGGGTGCGGTGATGCCGGCGGTGACGCCGGTGAAAGCAAATACCACCACAACGGTGGAGAACCAGGTAAACCATTTACCGGGGATCGTCCCTTTAAACGTCCGGTGCTGGTCAACCTGGTCAGTACGGTTGAAGAGTTTCATAGGGTCTGGCTCGATTCTAGACAACGGCCTGGCCGGACATACGGGCGGCGCAGGGTGAATCACCCAACGTTGTTCAGCATGTGAGGGCGCGCCGCCCAGTCATCGCCCGCTTGCCGAAATACCCCGGTGCCCGGGACAAGCCCCAGTCATGGCCACGAGGTTCACTACCGTTGTCACCGTAAGGCGGGCCGACATGGGGGAATAAGAGTAAGTCCTACCCGTCTTTGAGCTGCGTAATTACCTAGATTTGCGCATGTTCGGTCGCTACGGATCCTCCACTCGGGGAAGCAACGTCAATTTGTTAACCAAACCTTCCCCTTGCGGTCACGCCCATTCCCCCGCTTCGCCAACCGCCGCGCACACCGTGGAGGGGTGAGGATCGCTATCGTTGCCGAATCATTCCTGCCGCTCATGAACGGGGTCACGCACTCCATCCTGCGGGTGCTCGAGCATCTGCAAGAGCGCGGCGACGAAGTGATGGTGATTGCGCCGTCGACGTCGGACACTGCTGTCTCGGACATCGTGAACGGCGCTTTTGTCCACCGCCTCCCGTCCGTGCCCTTGGCCGGATACACCAATGTGCGGGTGGCGTTGGGCGGCGTGAGCCGGGTCAAGAGAATCCTTGCCGACTACGCACCCGACGTTGTCCACCTCGCATCGCCCTTCGTCCTCGGGTGGCGGGCTGTGCAAGCTGCGCACCAGCTCGGCATTCCGACGGTTGCCATCTACCAAACCGAGGTCCCCAGCTACGCCGCCCGCTATGGGCTCCCCATGCTGGAGAACTGGGCGTGGAACCGGGTGGACAACATCCATCTTCGTGCAGACCGGACACTGGTCCCGTCCACGTTCGCGCTCAACCAGTTGCGCGGCCGCGGGATCCTCAGGGTGGGAATGTGGCGGCGCGGTGTGGATACCGCGCGCTTCTCCCCCACCAAGCGCTCGACGGCGTGGCGCACCTCCGTTGCGCCCCACGGAGAGCGCATCATCGGCTACGTCGGCCGCCTCGCGATCGAGAAACAAGTGGAGGACCTCGCCGTGCTGGCGGACCTGCCGGGAACCAGGCTTGTCATTGTGGGCGACGGTCCGCAACGCGCCGCCCTGGAAGCAGCGCTGCCGAATGCCTTCTTCACCGGGTTCCTCGGCGGCGACGAATTGGCCCAAGTCGTGGCGGGCTTCGACCTCTTCGTCCATCCCGGAGAGTTCGAAACGTTTTGCCAGACCATCCAGGAGGCCATGGCCTCCGGCGTTCCCGTCGTGGCCACCGGCCGGGGCGGTCCCCTCGATCTCGTGGAAAACTCGCGCACCGGCTGGCTTTACGAGCCAGGAGACCTCGCGCAGTTGCGGGCCTACGTGCAGGACTTGGTCGGCGACGACGCCAAGCGCCGTGCGTTCGGAACGGCGGCACTCGCTTCGGTCCAAGGCCGGACCTGGCCGGTGCTGAGTGCCCAACTCGTCGAGCATTACGAGGCGGTAATCGCGGGGGAAGCGCTCGTCGAACCGGCCGCCGCTCCCAGCCACCCGGTTCAGGCAGCCGAACTTCGGGCGTCCGAACTTCACGCGGCAAAGCCTGCCACCATTTCCGTGACTTCCAGCAAAGGACTCCCCGCATGAAAATCTCCGTTGTAGGCTGCGGCTATCTTGGCGCAGTGCACGCCGCCACGCTCGCGTCGATGGGCCACACCGTGGTGGGCATCGACGTCGACGCCCAGAAGGTGGCCCACCTGAACAAGGGTTTCGCGCCTTTCCACGAACCCGGCCTCGACGAACTTCTCCGCGACGGCTTCGCTACCAAGCGGCTCACGTTCTCCACCGATTTCGCCGACGCCGCCGGCGCCCAGACGCACTTCCTCTGCGTGGGCACTCCGCAATCCAAGACCTCGGATACGGCGGACCTCTCCTACGTGATCGCAGCCACGAAGAGCCTGCTTCCGCACCTGGCGAGGGGCGCCGCCGTCGTCGGCAAATCCACCGTTCCCGTGGGAACAGTGGACATGCTCCGCGGCATCCTTGCCCGCAGGCCGGATGTCCTGCTCGGCTGGAACCCCGAGTTCCTGCGCCAAGGTACGGCAGTGAAGGACTCATTGGTCCCGGATCGTTTGGTGTACGGCGTGCCGGGCGGCAAGGACTCTGCCGCGGGCGCCCCTGTCACGGCTGCGCTCGACGCCGTCTACGAACCTCTGATTTCGGCCGGGATCCCGCGGCTGGTCTGCAACTTCGCGACCGCCGAGCTCATCAAGTCCGCCTCCAATGCGTACCTCGCCACGAAGCTCAGCTTCATCAACGCCATCGCCGAGCTTTGCGACGCTTCAGGGGCCGACGTTACCGAGCTCAGTGAGGCGATGGGGCTGGATCCGCGCATCGGCAACCGGTACCTCCACGCTGGACTGGGTTTCGGCGGCGGCTGCTTGCCGAAGGACATCCGCTCGTTCCGCGCACAGGCACAAGCGCTGTCCGTGCCTTCCCTCGACGAGTGGATGGGTGTGGTCGATTCCATCAACCTGGGCCAGCGCGCCCGCGCCGTGGACGTCGCCCGTGACATGTGCAAGGGCTTCCTGTCCGGCCGCACCGTCACCGTGCTGGGCGCGGCGTTCAAACCGGACACCGACGACATCCGTGACTCGCCCTCCCTCGACGTCGCACTCCAACTCGCCGCGGCCGGCGCCCACGTTACGGTGACGGATCCCAAGGCGATCAACAATGCCTGGATGCGCTATCCGCAGCTCCGCTTCGAAGCGTCCACCACTCGCGCGCTCGAAGGCGCCGAGTTGGTGCTGCTGCTCACCGAATGGGACGAATACCGTGCCCTCTCGCCCGCCGCCGTCGGCTCGCTCGTACGACGCCGGATGGTCCTGGACGCGCGGAACGTCCTGGATGCTCGAGCATGGCGGGCGCAAGGCTGGACGGTTCGCGGGCTCGGAACCGGCTCCCACGATGAGACTTCGGAGCCGCTTACCGAAGCCAAACCTCCCGTCGTTCCCGTCGAACCGCTCAACACACGCCCGTTCATTGTCGGTTCGCCAGCCAAGGCACCCTCCACGCGACGGTAGCCGCGTGGTTCATCGTGTATTCGGGGCTTTGGGGTGCAGTGCATCGGTGATGACGAGGGAGACGTTCTGCCCCCCGAAGCCGAAGGAGTTGCTGAGCACAGCCTGCTGAGGGACGTTCCGTCGTTGGATGCCGACGTCGAGGTTGATGTCGGGAAAACCTCCCTTCGGTCGCGGGAGCACTCGCGACCGGAATCGCCAAGGCCGAGCTCGCCCCCGTGGTCGACGAGCACCTCCAACTGCTGTTCCGCCAATCGGAGCGCTTCGTGACCCAGCTTGTCGGCAGCCGGGGTTGGATCCTCAAGCGACCCGTCGACGTCGAAGCCAGGACATTCTGGAGCGCCGCACTTGGTGCCGCACTCCTCGCACACGCCGGGGCGCACGGCACCGGCGCAGACCTCGACCTCGCCGGGACATTGACGGTCCACGACCAGACCGGCCACGTCTAAGTTCCTTAGCGTTCCCAGGCCGAGAACGGCTCTCAGTGTTTTTGCCCGGATTACACGTAGACGGGCCACCGCGCACACGGAGATCCGGCTTATTCACACTGAGAAACGGCCTTTTGCACACGGATTTTTCCGTTTTTTACACGGAGACGCCAATTTCACCGAGAGAATCTGAATCGTGGATGGCCTTCCTTTGAGGAGGGTCACCACTCTTCAAGGCCAGCGAAACCGTTGGCCGTTCTACTCGAGAAATGGGGTTGTAGTGGAATCAACAATGACGAAAAGGACCGGCCTTCAGGCTGCGGCCGCGGCTGCGCTGGCCGTGGTTGGCATCTTCGGCGCGAGCTTGGCCGTTTCATGGATCGCGGGGTCCCTTGGGATCTCTGCCGCGGCGGCGTCCCAGATCATGCACGCCATTGAGGTCGGAGGCTGGGCTCTCGTTGTCATCGGCACAATTTTCGGGGCAGGAATCACGGGTGCCTTGATCGCAACGGCTCGAGGCATCCTCTTCCGCATCGGCCGGGCGCAAGCAGTCGCCTAAATCGATGCTTGCTAAGACAGCACGCGTGCTTGGGGGCATCCCTGGATGGTTGCTCCCAAGCACGGGCCTCGCCATGGCAGCCATAGCCGTCTTCGGCTACTCGGCTGTGGACCTGTCCTGGATCCGGGACGCCAAGGACATGGGTGGGAGTCCCCTCTACAGCAAAGACTTCCTCCAGATCCTTGGGCGAAACGTCGGTGCGGCCTTGGTGCTCTATTCGGGGGTCGCGACCCTCGGGCTGACCACGCTTCTCGGAGCCGGAATCCTGGCGCTGTATGTCGGGGCGACGGTATCCCTCGGGGTGCATTCCGTCGGCGGTGCGGGCCTGGTTGCGGACGTGATGTGGTACGTCCCGTTCGAGTTCGTCGGCCTGGTGATGGCGGCGACCGCCGGATTCCAGCCCGCCGCGGGCCTGGCTCGGAGGCTGCTGATGAAGAACGAGCCTCCAACCCTGAGGTCGTTCATCGACGACATGGCCCGTTCCCTCGGCACTTTGCTCATTGCCATCGCCCTGATAGTCCTCGGTGCCGTCATCGAGGCCATCGTGATTCAGCTCAAGACCTGAGGAGGAATTCATGACCAGCACGGAAGACGGACGGAAGTCCGAAACCGTCATCAGCGTCGCAAAGGTCGGAAAGTTGCGTCCCGAGCCGTCCTCAGCCAGGGAATGGGTCTCGACGTCCCGGGGTCTGTGGATCGCGGGCTACATCCTGCTCATGGCTTTGGTGGCTCTGCGGCTTCCCCTGACCAGAAAGTATCTCAACGCGAACGTTCCGGCGGACGTGCGCTCGGAAATCGGGGACGATCGCCTCCTGAGCCTCTCCATGACCGTGGGCACCGTTTTGTTCTTCCTTGTCTACGCCGTGATCATCGCTTTGTACTTCTCGCTGGCCGCGTTTTTGGACAAACGGGTGATCCCGGGAAAATCGGTGCTCGCGGGCCGCTTCAAGATCGGGGCCTTCTTTGTGATCGCCATTCTCGCCACGATCCCGGTGAATCTCTTCAGCGTGGCCTTTGGTGTCATCCAACCGCGGGAAATCCCCGGATATTGGGCCTATTTCCCCTCGATGGCCGTGCTGGCCCTGGTGATCTTCTACCGACATTGGCGCGAGTTTTCCACAGGCAGGAAGATCCTCGTTGTGCTTTCGGCCATGGGTCTGTCAACAATAGTCGCCATCGGCTGACCTTCCTCAACCACCACCCACGGACAGAAATTCTCAATGACTACTCAGCTCTTCGGCCTGCTTCTACGAATCGTGGGCCTCCTGGTCGCTGCATTCTCCTGCATTTCAGTCGGCCTGATGTGGGCTTCTCCCGCCCCGGATGGCCTCAAGAACATAGATCCCCTCGCCGTGAAGAACACGATGGTCACCGTACTTCTCGTCTTCGGAGTGGCGGCACCCTTGATTGCGGCCTTCAGCAAGGCCGGGAAATGGCTACCGCTCAAGGCGGCCGTTTTCGCCGTCGCCGGTTTCGCCAACGCGGCGGCCCTCAGCCCGGTAATAGTCGTCCCGTTCCAGGGCACGACGTCGGCCATCGCTGCGGTCTGTGCGCTCGGCCTCGCGGTCCTCACCATTGTGGCCTTCATGGACTCAGTCCAGAAGAAGAGTCCGCGGAGCAAGTTCTAGGCGCCGATGAGGACCAAAACCCCACCCGCCGACGTCGCAGGCCAAGCTTCTAACGCCAGCGTCCCTGCTGTGTCGGTCCGGAGGTCCGATTACCGAATCCTGCGCGACTTCCGGGCTTTCGAAATCGTCAATGCGATGCGTTTGCCGCTCACGCTGGACGGTTTCAGGGCCCTCGCGATCTTCGGATCGATCGCCTTGGTCCTGCTCGGAACAATGGTGTTCGCATCCACGATGTCTGTTCTCCGCGACGGCCCGCTCCGCCAAGACACGGCTGCTGTGCTCAACTGGGGATTCCTCGCGATCCTCTACTCCGCGGTCGCCTCAGTTCTCACCGAGGTAGTTTCAAGCCGACGGCTGGCAGTATCCGGCACTCCGCATTTGGAGCTCTTCCGGGCGATGGAACTTCCCCTCCCGCAGGTTGTGGTGAGATACGGTCTGGTCCCGGCGTTCCGCCGCACGGGCATCCTTTGGTATTCGGCCGCGGTATTCCTCCTGGTCTTCTTCGAGGAATCGCCGAGCTACTTTGGCGTCGTGGCGGCTTCGGCCTCCGTCCTGGCTCTCGCCTCCTGTGCGTGCGTCTACTGCGTCCTCCATTTCGCTTCAACACCTGCACGAAGGATGGGCCTCCATTGGCGGTATGGCGTCTTGGCGCTCATCCTTGGATTGTTGCTCGGGGCTGCCACGGGATTTCTCCTGCCTCAGCTCTCCCGGCTCGGCGGCCTCGCCGTGGACCCCTCGCGCTTCCTTCCGGCGTTGTACTCCCTGGCAGCGGCCGCGTCCGGGATATTGATCCTGCTCAGCATCCGTGCCTGGCGCCGCCTCAGCTACCGCAGGATTTCTTTCAATACGGAGCGGAGCGGCAGCCAACGGCCGGCGACAAGCTTCGGGCTATTCGTTGTCACTGATCTGTTGAGCAGCAAACAGGGCTCGGTGATCGCCACCATCGTCCTTGCCTGGATCGCCGTCGTTGGCATCCTCTTGGGAGCGAGGGGGGTCTTCCCCCTGCAGTCGGCTCTCGGCTCCGGAGAGCTGCACAAATCCTTGATTGGTGCTGCCGTGCTCCTGAGCCTCGGCGTCACGGAACCGATGCTCTATCGGATCGGGCCCACCGCGAAGCTGTACCACTACCGCTTCGCATGGGAGAACGGATTCTCCGCCACCGCGATCGTTGTCCGGCTCGTCGGAATCTACGTCATGGCGGGGGCGGCCATCGGTGGATTTGTTTTCCTAGGGGCATTTCTCGCCCTGGACCTTCCGGCTCCTGGTGCTGTCCTCGCGGGTTTGATCGTCGCGGCGTCCGGAGTCGTCGCGGAATCCCTCTCCCGTCCGCCAACCACCACTGACGGGACCAAGTCCAATGACGTGATGGACGGCCTCTTCACACTCCTCCTGATTTCTCCATGCTCGCTCATTCTTGTTGTCAGCCCCGAGTTCAGCACCGTGCTGTTGTTGGGCTATTCCATCCTCTTGATCCTGGGAGCCGCCGTATGCCTGCATCAACGTCTTTTGAGGCTTCGATCGAAATCGATTCTGTAACCGCCGGCTACCGGCAAGGCACCCCTGTCCTGGACGGACTCAGTCTCAGCATGAACGAGCCCGGGCTTTACCGTGTGGCCGGCAGCAATGGCAGCGGGAAATCGACGCTCCTGGAGCTCATCAGCGGTTTCCTCCAACCTTGGGCCGGAAGCGTTCGGCTTTGCGGTATCGACGCCAGCTCACCGGACGCGCGCCACGTACGGAGCGTCTGCCGTACGACGCCGGCGCTCTACCCCTCCATGACGGTTCACGACCATCTGGCTCTGGCGGCACGTAGCCGTCAGGTCGGTCCGGAGGCCGGGCTCGCCCGGCTGGCCAAGTATGGACTGAAGGACTGGGTGGAGCAGCCCGTCTCCATGCTGTCCACGGGCAATATCCGGAAGCTCTGGCTGCTCATGTGCACTGTGGCCGACACCCCTGTGGTCGCCATCGATGAGCCTTTCAACGGCATGGACGTTCGAGGCATCGAGGCCCTGATCGACGAGCTCGGCGACTGGGCACAGCACAAAGTGGTTGTCCTCATTTCGCACACAATTCCGGAGCAACTGACCGTTAGGCATTCCTTCGTCTTCAAGGAGGAAGGAGCAATCGCGTAGACCGAAGCCCACTGGCAGGCTCACTCGGAAAGCCGCTTTTCGCGGAACGGAGACGAATCCCGGACAAGGTCAAAGAGGGCCGTGCGGGAAGGGCTTCCTGTCTTGCGCAGCGCGTTGGAGATGTGGCTTTCCACGGTCCTGATACTGATTCCCAGATGCTCGGCGATCTCCGGGTTGGAGCGATGACCTGCCAGGGCTGCTATCTCGATTTCCCGGACGGTCAGGGGCGAGTAGCTTCCGGAACTAAACGCGACGGGCTCATCCGGCGAAGGAAAACGTGCCGCGAACATGGAGTACGCCCGGTCCATCGCAGCCGCACCGATCGTGTTGTCCACGAACGCATACCGCTTGAAGGCGCCGCGGAGCAGCATCCGGACCTGGTAGAAATCGGCGTCGGGCTCGTAATGCTCGAGCAGCACGCCGAGCATTTGGTGGTCGTCCTCCACCACGGCCGCGGCAATTGCCAAGAGCTGATCATGTGAAGCGGCCGGTGCATACTCTTTCAAGGTCTGCCGGAGGAGATCGAGAACTTTCCGGCCCGGGAGAAGGCACGTGAAGAAGAGCGCGGAATAGATCGCCTCGAGGACATAGCCACGTTCGAGCTGCCGTTGAATGAGTTTCGCGGCCTTCCCGTCGAATACAGCGGGAATGAGGGGTCGCGCGGCGACGAGCTCGTACACGCCTCTCGCTGTCCCGGGGAGCGGGCCGATGTCTTCAGCTTCGCGCCGTGCCTGGGTGGCAAGGGTCGCTGCGGGCAAGATCGCGGACGTCGCCGTCCTGAGCCCGGCGAGCCTAAGCATTGCGTCGTGAAGGGAAGCCACCAGGAAGCCTGGCCGCCCCATGGCAAACACACTGCCCATGAGGTACTCGGCGTCGTCGAAATAGCCGCGGTAGATCAGGGCCTGGGCAGCCACATAGGTGTTGCAAACCATCCCGAACTGGTCCAGCTTGCGGCGGGCATCTGCGCGTTGGTCAAGCGCAAAGACAATCGACTCATCGATCCGCCCCGAGCTGAACAAAGCCATTCCACGGATGAACGGTTCGATTCCCGGAATGCCTCTTAAGCCGCCTGAAGTGTCGATGGCTTTGAGCGCGGCGGAAGGGTTGAATCGGTAGAGTTCCAGGATGCCCCGGATGCTGGCTATCACACCGCTTTCGGGGTGACGATCGTGCAGACGCGCGAAGATCCCGTCGAGGTTCTCCGGCATTCTGTCGTAGGACGCCACGAGGAAAAGTTCTGCCGCTTCGGCTTCGGCGGACCATTTGGGACGTTCCTCCCCGAAGCTCCTGAGGGCGCCGGCCGCAGAGTCCAGTCCTTTGCCCTTATGGATCGCCCAAAGCGCTTTGGTAAATGCCAGGAACAGGAGATCGCACGATTCGCCTTCCGAGGTCACGGTCTGGGCAAGGATCCGCTCAATTCTCGATCCGTCAATCGGCGAGCCCCAATAGACCCTCAGAAGTGCCACAGCATTCGATACTGACCTTTCGGCATTCCACAGCTCGTATCGCTTGCGCTCCAGGACGGATACTTGCTCATGAAAATGGCGTGCAGTTGCGGCGTCGTCCGAGCTCCGTTCAAGGCGCAGCGCAGCCAGGACCCTCATCAGCGAATCAGCCGAGTTGAGGTCAACGTGGGATTCCTGTGGCAAACCGCTGAGGGCTCGGGTGATTCGACTCTTCAGGACCCGCCTGCTTGTGAGCACTCTTTGACCACGGAAGTAGTCGGCCAGGACCGGTGGCGTGATCGAAGCGGAGACAGTGTTGTGGAGGTCCTCCACAACGGAAATGAGGCCGCGCTGTTCGAGCCTGTCGAGAACATCGGAATGAACTACCTGTTGCAGTACGTCGAGGGGCGTGGTCCCGGCGATGGCCATGGCTTGAAGGCCCGTGAGTTCGTCGGCTTCGAGTCCTTCGAGGAGGGATTCCACCGTGCCATGAAGGTGCTCGTTCCACAGGGTGTCGCCCGTCATGCGCCATTGACCATGGCGGAGGACAATCAAGCCACTGAGGGAAGCAGTTTCCGCGATGCGAACCACAAGCCGCGGGTTCCCTGCCGATTTCGTCAGGATCCGGGCAGTGGTGTCGGTGTCCGCCGGGGCTCCCAGAATGCCGGTGAGGAGCTCGTTCACTTGCTCGTAGCGAAGCGGATTCAGGTGAACCCTCGCTTCCGGTCCGGGGCTGAGCACCGCTGGCTGTGCCATCGAGTAGATGGATGACTCGCTCATGGTGACGATCATGGGCCGTTTCGTCCGACGCCGGACGGCGTCCAGAACCGCAACAGTCTCCGTGTCGACGAAGTCGAGGTCATCGACCACAAGCACGCGCTCCCCTGGCCTGGAGAGCCGGCTCGCCAGGGTGTCAGCTACACCGAGGACTCCCAATTGGCCTATTCGAATATCCAGGCTCAGGCTATGTATTCCACCAAAGGGTATTTCGCGATGTGAGCGGAGTCCCGAAACGGAGTAAACCGTTGCTCCGGTATTTTCCAGATCGGCGATAGCCTTTTGCACCACACTCGTGCGGCCGCTGCCAGGCGCGCCGACAATTCGAACTATCATTCCGCGAGCAACGTAGTCCAGCGTTCGCCGAACTTCCTGATCGAACACTCGCGATCCAACTTTCTCTGACGCGCTGATCCAGCACTCTCCGGTCCTTAGGTGGTGCGAGGTCCAGACGATTCAACTGTTTCCTGCCCAAAGCCGGGCGTTGGCAGGCGGACTCCCAAGCACTCCCACGGAATCCCCCGGGGTGCGCTGACGAACCTCGTTCCAAGGGAAACCGTAAAGTCCGAAACGGCCATCTAAGTGGTGTTTTGGCAAAACTCAGTGTGCGCGGGGAGCCGTCTACGTGTGCCGACGTGGGGTTTTGTTCCGCATCTCCGTGTGCGCCGAAGAGAACTCAGTGTTCCCCCGGCGTCCAAGGAGGTGGGGTTTCGCGATGAATTTTCCATGGTGCTCCTGGTGGTGGTCTCTTGCTTCCGACGCTACGGGGGTTTCGTGGCCGCCTCTAGATCGAACCTCGCGCATGTGGATATTTATTCGAATCTAGTTTTCATAGATCGAATATAAATTCTAATTTGCAGAATGGACCACAACCTCTTGGGACCCTGTCAAGAGGCTTTCTCGTCCATGTGGACAACTTCTTCTTTTCTCGCATTTCAGATGCTAGGATCTGCTGACATTCGCGTCAAAAACTGAATCATGGGGGCAATAAATGAATACTCGCGCGCCTGAAAACAACGGGGAAATAAAGCACGCGTCGCACGACTTCTTGAAATCTCGGAAGAATATCTTCAAGGTCTTTGCCATCGTCACGTCTACTGCCGCAGCACTCTCCCTTGCCGCCTGCGGCGGAGCCAGCCCAACAACCTCCCAAGCGGGGGCCACTCAATCGGCATCAACTTCCGCCTCGGCGACGCCCACCCCAACTCCCACGCCCACACCGACCGCGCCGAAATCCGCGTCCTGCGTAACGGAGAACGCAACCGAGAGCTACCCGCCCAAGGTGTACATCTGCACAAAATCCGACGCGGGCACCTTAGTTTGGATGGAACGCTCAGAGTCAAAGAAAGTAACCGACGCTCGCGCAGCAGCAGCTGCGGCGAAGGCGGCGGCAGACAAGGCCGCGGCAGACAAAGCAGCAGCTGACAAGGCCGCTGCTGACAAGGCGGCGGCCGACAAAGCAGCGGCCGACGCGGCTGCGGCTCAAGCCGCCGCAGCACAGGCAGCGCAAGCAGCCGCAGCACAGGCAGCGCAAGCAGCCGCAGCACAGGCGGCCGCAAAGCAAGCGGCTCCCGCACCGCCGTCGGGCTGTGACCCCAACTATGCCTGGGCGTGCGTCCCAATTGCTTCAGACGTCGACTGCGCAGGCGGTAAGGGTAATGGCCCAGCCTACGTGCGTGGTCCTGTCAAGGTGATCGGGACTGACATATACGGTCTCGACAGCGACGGTGACGGCATCGGCTGCGAGAAATAGCCCTCGGATTCTGCTGGATCATTCCCTTCGCCGAAGTTGCCGGTCCCGTGATTCCGCGGGACCGGCGTTTGTCCATTCGAATGATTGAGCAGAATCCGACATCGGAGCGAAGACGATCCAGGGACGGACATGACCAAGCCCAAGGCCGAGCGCTACAGCAAAAGCTAAGCGACACGCCAAATCCCTGTCGCTACCGGAATTCCGGTGTCGACAGGGATTTGGCGTGTCACCGGGAAATTTGCGCGTCGAGAGGTCGCCACGCAACCCGGAAATGGGCACAAAAAAGCAGGGCCGGTCAATGACCGGCCCTGCTTTTTGAAATCCGAAGCTTAGAGAGCCTGGATGTTTACTGCCTGGGGACCCTTGGGGCCCTGCTCGACGTCGAAGGAAACCTTCTGGTTCTCTTCGAGGGAGCGGTAGCCGCCCGAGTTAATTGCAGAGTAGTGAGCGAAAACGTCCTGGCTGCCATCTTCCGGAGAGATGAAGCCGAAGCCCTTTTCGGAGTTGAACCACTTGACGATACCTGTAGCCATTTTTTCAGTTTCCTTACTGAAGGTGGAGGTTGTCCCGACTGTCGGGCCTCCGGTGTGGGGTGTTCTCCACCGTTACTTCAGAAGGTCGCGGTTGATGAACCGCGGGAACTGCCTGAACTACCAAATGCCAAACACAACAACAGCTCCAAGCATACAGGCCTTTGGCCGGATGGCTACTATTTGTCGAAATCCTTCATCTGCCGCGCGCCGCCAACCGCGGCAACAGGACACCGCCTCGTCGCTTCGATGCTGCTCTACACCGAGCTTCTCGCCGCTGCGCTGGACGCCGGCCTCTCGGTCCTCGGCCCCGGAAAATAGTCCTTCCTCCCCCTCCCTTAGCACCCCAAGAGGCGTAGAGTTCCGCCATGGAGCCGATTCGGGTCGTCCTTCTTCCGGGGAGCGTCCTTCCCGCCGAACCCGCCTACGGGGCGCTGATCGAAGCGCTGGGTCCCGACGTTGACGCCGTCGCGAAGGACCTGGAACTGTACGACGGCGATGAGCCGCCGCCGGGCTGGAGCCTGGACACCGAAATCGATGGTGTCCTCCGCGAGGCCGAGGCCCGGGGCTGGGAGACGTTCCATTTGCTCGGCTATTCGGGCGGCGGGGCAGCGTCTTTGGCGTTCGCTGCCAAGCATCCACAGCGACTGCTCAGTCTCACGCTCCTCGAGCCCGCATGGGCGGGAAGCTGGGATTGGAGTCCGGCGCACACCCGGCTCTGGAAGGACTATGAGGCGCTGGAATCGCTACCGCCAGATCAATTCATGGCCGCGTTCATGAGGTTGGGAGTGAAGCCCGACGTCGTCCTTCCGCCACCGCCCGAAGGCGGGCCGCCGCCGTGGATGGCCAAGCGGCCGGCGGGAATCAGGGCATTCCTGCGTGACTTCAAGATTTACGATCTGGATAGGGCGCGGCTTGCTGCGTTCAATCGGCCGGTGTTCTTCGTCCTCGGCGGCCTGAGCAACCCTGACGACTATGGCGAGGTTGCCGAGCGGCTGTCCACAGTATTCCCGGACTTCCGCCTCGAGGTGTTCCCGGACCGCCACCATTTCGATCCCCCGCACCGGATCGAGCCCGACCGGCTCGGCGCGTTGCTGCGGGACCACTGGGAACGGGCGAATCGGGTCGTTTAGGGCGCGGTGTCGGCTCCCACGAAAACCACAGGTTCCCGCATATAGACTCATCGAAACGGCGCCCTGACATGGGGCGGTTCGGCCAGCCTGAGAGGGATACGGCTCGATGAGTGAAGTGAATGTGCCGGCACAGCCGCCGGTTTTGGACGTCAGCGCTTTGCGCGTCGCGTATGGCGAGCGGACCGTCGTCGACGGCGTCAGTTTTCAGATTCATCGCGGTGAGATCTTCGGCTTGCTGGGGCCGAACGGCGCAGGGAAGACCAGCACACTCAGTGCCATCGAGGGGTTGGTCAAGCCGAAATCCGGGCAACTGCTGGTGGACGGAATCGACGTTCAACAAGAGCCTCTGGACGCGAAAGCGCGCCTCGGGGTGCAACTGCAGTCCTCCAGTTTCCAGGCCGAACTGACCATTCAGCAGATCGCAAGGCTTTACGGCGGGCTCTACGGAGTGAAACTCTCGCGTGAGCAGATCGGTACGAGCATGCGGGCCATCGGGCTCGAACAGGAATTGGGCAAACGGTTCAAACAGCTGTCGGGCGGGCAGCAGCAACGGCTGGCACTGTTCATTGCCACCATCCACAACCCCCTCCTTCTGCTGCTCGACGAGCCAACTGCCGGGCTGGACCCGCAGTCGCGCCGTGGGCTATGGCGCCGAATCGAAGAACTTCGTGGAGAAGGCAACAGCATTCTCCTCACCACCCACTCCATGGAAGAAGCGCAGGCCGTGTGTGACCGGGTAGCGATCATCGACCATGGCGTACTTCTCACGGTTGGAGAGCCCTCGGAGCTGATCGACAAGCACCGGGAGGATCCGCGCGTGCTTTCAGTGGCCCACGGCGCGCCCACCTTGGAGGACGTCTTCATCGGACTGACAGGAAGTGAAATCCGTGACTAACGCCGCCGCGGTCAATACCGCCCGCCCGCCGCTCGGCCTGGCGATGGGCTCGCTGCTTCGCGCGGACTCCATTGTGATGCTCAACAGCAAGACCTCACTTGTCTTGAGCGCCCTGCTGCCGATCGTGATCCTCGTGGCCACAACCTTCGGCAAGGGGCAATCACGCCTCGGAGGATCCACCCTCATCATCGGCTTGGCCTTGACCCTTGGCCTGCTCACGTCGTGCTTGCTCGGTTTCACGCTGGCCCTGGCACACGACCGGGACATCGGCGTCCTGCAAAGGCTGCGGGTCACACCGGCACCGAACTGGATGATCATGACCAGCCGCCTCATCGTGCAGGTGGTCACCAATCTGGTCGCTTCCATCATCGTGGTGATCGTCGGTGCAATTGTTCACGGCCTGACGCTGAACGTTGGCCAGTACCTTTTGGTCATCGCCGTCGCTATTCTCGGGGCCGCCGTCTTCCTGGCCATTGGACAAGCGCTCGTCGGCTTGATCCGGTCCACCAACGCCATCAGCGCGATCGGCCGACTGCTCATGATCGCCCTGTTGCTCCTAGGCGTCCTCGGCGGAACCGGCATCCTCGGCGACACGATCAAGTCAATTTCGGACTGGTCTCCGGTCGGAGGCCTCATGACACTCTTTTCGGATGTCCTGAACCAGTCGGCCTGGAGCGGCCAAGACACCGGCTCGCTCCTGGCATGCGTCGCTTACGTCGCGGTGTTCGCCTTCATCGGAATCCGCTGGTTCCGATGGGAATCGCGGTAGTGCGGGGCTAGCCGCGGCGTCCCTGGCAGCGCCGCGCGCCCCCTCACGCTGAGGCGGGCTCCCACGCGAACCCGTCCGGGTCGGTGAACGGGCCGGCGTCGCTGCTGATCGCGAGACGGTGCGAACCGGTGCCGTCGGGAGAGACGCCGGCGTCCTTGGCGAGGGCCCGGCGCGCGTAGAGACCCAGCTGGACGGGACTCGACGGCATGGCGAACTCGACGTACTTGCCGAAGCTCTTCCCAACGGCGAGGCCCCGGTCCGCGTAGAACCGTTTGCTAGCCGAAACGTCCGCGACCGCCATTAGGAGCACGATCTTGTCGACCTCCCGGGTGGCCGGACCGCTGTCCTTCTTGGCCGACGTCGCGACCTTCCAGATCGCGCCGTCCGGAGCCTGTACGACGCCGCCGTAGCCCCACAAGGACTTCGCCACTGGTTTGAGGGTCGCGGCACCGGCTTCCACAGCGGAATCGATGAGGCTGCTGACGGTAGACGGCTGCGACACGACGAGCGACAGCGTGAACCCGCGGAAGCCGTCAGTAGGAGCGTTCGAGGCCCGCACGCGCACCCGCTCGCCTAATCCGAAGGCGGCGTCGTAGAAAGCGGTAGCGGCCGCGGGGTCGGGAACTTCGAGGGTGACTGAGTCGATGGCGGTCATGGCATGTCCTTTAGTGGGGTGGGTTGCTTTGTGATTTCGACTTTATGCCGAGGCTCCACTAACCGCTTCTTCAATCCTGACCGATGTGTTCCGCACCCGTGCGCCCTGGCTTCATGTCGATGTCAACCGAGGAATGGCCGGGCGGTGGTCGAGTATTCTGATGTCAGTGATACTTCATTTTTCTCTGTGATCCAGCGTCTTTCAGCGCTTCCAGTTCGCTCCCGAGAGGAGCGGTGATTCCCTGCGCCTGCCAGGGGAACTCCTTGTGGATTTCCCCTTCTCACCGGCCCAATACCAAACTCACCACTGGAAGATCAGATGCAAACAACATCATTAAACTCGGCCGAGCCCTTTTCGCCTGCCCTAGACCGGCAATCCCTGCGCCCTGACTGCGGAAACTGTTTTGCCCTATGCTGCACGGCCTTCGGATTCTCACGTTCCGCGGATTTTGCGCTCGATAAACCGGCAGGCTCTCCTTGCCAAAACCTCGCACCTGATTTCTCGTGCACAATCCACCACAGCCTGGGCCCGAGGGGCTTTCGTGGGTGCACGGTCTTTGACTGTTTCGGGGCAGGTCAAAATGTATCGCAAGGGTTCTTCGCCGGAGAGAGCTGGCTTGAGAACCCTGGCACAAAAGACGAAATGTTTTCCGCTTTCAAAGCTGCCCGTCAGCTTCATGAGATGCTCTGGTACCTGGCCGAGGCACAGAACCGGGCTTTCGATCCCGATACCTCACGCCGTGCGGTTCAACTCAGGAACACCATCGAGCGGGCAGTCCGTGGCGAACTGCCCGAGCTGCTTTCACAGGATATTCGAGAAATTCATTCCGAGGTGAGGTCAACGCTCATGGATGTCAGCGCAGAAGTACGGGCCCCCTATTTTGCCGCCGGTGATGACCACCTGGATCCAGCGCTCAAGCCGGGAGCGGACCTGATGGGCAGTAATCTCAGTTCCCGCCGGTTGTGCGGGGCAGACCTCCGCGGGGCCTACCTTATCGCTGCGGATCTGCGGGGCAGTGACTTATCGGGGGTGGATCTGCTCGGCGCAGACCTCAGGGATGTCCGGCTTGAACGCGCCGATCTTTCCAAAGCCTTGTATCTGACCCAACCGCAGCTCAACGCCGCGCAAGGTGGCCATGCAACTCTTTTGCCTTCGGATCTCGAAATGCCCCCGCACTGGCACAACCGATGATCACCCTCCCCGCCAGGCACGTCAGTCCAGGCAGAGGCACAAAGGATGACCGGCGGGGTCGAGGAACACGCGGAATGTCGTTCCCGGTTGGTTCTCATGCTTGGTCGCGCCGAGTTCGAGCACAGCCGCCTCAGCGGTGTCGAGGTCGTCGACCACGACGTCGAGGTGCATCTGTTGCGGGACGTCCTGGCCTGGCCATTCCGGCGCCCTGTAGGAGTCGACTTTCTGGAAAGCCATCGAATCGCCGTACTCGGCGCGGACGGACCACCAGTCGTCGTCGTTCCGCTCGATTTTCCACTCGAGCAGTGCGCTGTAGAACTCGGCCAGGGTCTTGGGGTCGGGACAATCGAGTACCACGACGGGGAAGCGTGCGATAGCCATGGCCAACACTCTAGGACCGTTTCCGGAGGATCGCATCAAGTTCGACCATCCGAATTAGCCGAAACTACCGGTACCGTGTGGCAAGCTCCGGGCTCTGCGCTCCGAAAGCAGCGAGGTCCGCTTGGAAGACTGCGTCGAGAAGACCGCTGTCCTCTACGCCCGGCGCGCAGACGGTTTCGCCCAGTTCCAGGCCGGGCTGGTTGGCGCAGATCTCGGCGACCGAGCCGATACCCGCCGTCGTGGACAGATCGGCGACGACGGTCCGGACCGTCAGTGCTGTCCACCTCCCGCACCTGAATCTCGGGGCGTAAAGTTCTGCCAAGGGACCGGAAGGATCGCTCATGGAGACTGCCCCGCCCACAGCCGCACAACAGAACAGAGCGGCACAACAAAACCGCCCCCTCGAGATCGACACGCTCGTTGTCGGTGGAGGCCAAGCGGGACTGGCCACGAGCTACTTCCTCAGCCGGGCCGGCGTCGAGCACTTGGTCCTTGAACGGCGATACGCGCTGGGCGGCGCGTGGCAGGATCGCTGGGATGCGTTCGTGTTGAACACGCCGAACTTCTCGCTAGACCTGCCCGGGATGCCATACGCGGGGCCGGAGCCGGAGGCGTTCATGGCCCGTGACGACGTGGTGGACTATTTCCGTGGCTACGCGAAGAGGATCGATGCCCCGGTCCGTACAGGCACGGACGTCACGTGGATCTCGACGTCGGATGGCAGCTTCAGCGTTGAAACGTCCGACGGCGGCTGGCGGGCACGCAATGTGGTGCTGGCGACCGGCGCGTATCAAATACCGAAAATCCCGGCACTGTCCGCCGGACTCCCCAAGAGTGTCCTGCAGCTCCACACGCACGACTATCGCAATCCGGAGCAACTGCCGGACGGCGCCGTGCTGATCGTCGGGACCGGGCAGTCCGGTGGGCAGATCGCGGAAGACCTGCTCGCGGCCGGGCGTGAGGTGCATCTGGCGGTGTCGACGTGTCCGGAGGCGCCCCGCAGGTATCGCGGGCACGACATACTCTATTGGCTCCTGCAAGCTGGAATCCATGGGCCCGAGTACGGGATCAACGCCTTGACGGTCGGACAGTTGCCCTCCCCCGCGGCGCGGTTCGCCTGCAACCCCCTGCTCTCCGGCACCGACGGCGGCCACGACATCCACCTCCGCGAACTCGGCCGCCAAGGCGTCCGGCTGCACGGGCACCTGGAAGCAGCCGACGACGGCGAACTCACCTTCACGGACGACCTCCCACAACGCCTCGCAACAGTCGAGGCCGGGTTCGGCCAGCGCATGGGCCGTGCGCTCGACGCCTACATCGCTGCCGCTGGAATCGACGCGCCTGCGGCTTTACCTGCGCAGGAGGACGACTGGCTACCTGTCGCCTCGCCTCGGGTCAACCTGGCCGCAGAGAACATCACCTCGGTGCTCTGGGCCACCGGTTACCAACTGGACCTCAGCTTCGTGGACATTCCTGTCCTGGACGCCTGGAGCTACCCGCGACATACCCGCGGCGTCACCGAACAGCCGGGGCTATACGTAGTGGGGTTGCCGTGGTTGACGGGGCACTACTCGTCGATCGTCGGCGGGGTGGGCGTGGATGCGAAGTATGTCGCGGGGTGCGTGGCGGGGCGGTGAGGCTAGTCTTCCGAGACCAACGTTTGATTGGGCCGGATGTAATAGGCCTCCAATTCAGGATCGCCCAGTATTTCGCCGATCAGGGAAGGTGACCCTCCGATGAAGACCGAGAGAGCATGGATGTCATTAGCGACGCACCACGCTCCATCCAGAGGTAGCCAGTTCAAGGGCAGTCTTCCAGCAGGATTGTCCTCGATGGATTCCAGCGCCAGTTCGAGCGGTCCCCGCAACACATGCAGTCCCCGACCAAGGCCATTGACAATGACGGGCGAAGTTCGAACCCGGCCATTGAGGTCGCCATATCCCTCCCACACCAAAAACAAGCATTCAGGTGACGGCCTGGCGCCCTTCGCTATCCTGGAAACCAACCGTTCGGCCACTACGGAATCAACGGAACCGTTCTGGGGTTCGTAGACTTGATTCGGGTCGGGAACGCACGCCGCCACGATCTCGCTCCATTGGGTGCCACCGTCAACCTCCAGCTGATCACCGGCAAGCTGTGACCAGCGCAAACGTCGACCAGTTGGCGACATAGCGGGATTCAGCACCCGGGCATAAGCGGGATAGACGGGAGGGATAAGGCAGGCCAGCGATCCCGCAGGCTTCCCGATGGTCTGCTGTAGGAACCAACGGATGCGCGACTCCGAGTCTGCTTCCCGGCGATCCATCAAACCAAGCGTCCTCTCATATTCGCTTTCCCGGAAATTTAGCTGAGATCAATTTCCAGAACCCATCCAATGATATTAATGAAGCGCTCAGAGTTGAGTTCGGCCTCGGCATAGAATTCTGAACTGACAGATACAACTACTTTTCCTTGTTGAGGAAAAACATCCTCAGTCAACTCGATATGAATCGCTTCTTGATTCCTCGAAGTTCTGCAGTCGCCGATTTGTTCGACATGACAAGTCAAAGTCCTGTCAGGGCGGGTCAATGGATCCACGTCTGAAGCTGGTCGATGGAATATCGCCACTTGCAAAAATACTGGATTCGCTAACCCCTGAAGGAAGAATCGGCGAGCCAATGACGGAGGAGCCTGGAATGTCTCCGGAACCGTTCCAGTCTTGTCAATCCTCAGAGTTCGTTCCCGGGACTTCCAATCGAGTACATAGGCTTCACGCTCGCTGCCTGCATAATTCAGTATCGGCGGTTCACTTGGAACGTTTTTGAACTCTTCAAGACCGACAGCTGCCTCTTCCGCGCGAAGATGGTCTTGCTGACTGCATCCATGGACGGCTCCGGTCGCACAAATAATGGCTGCGACCGACGCGATCGCGAGGGTTGGCCTTAGGAGTCGCACCCGAAGCGTGTTGCTATGTCGCTGGACGTTCGTGCAATGTAGTTGACGCCTCCAATGTTAACCCGGTGGTAACCGTTTCCTCGGTAGGTCTGATCGGAGTTATTACCGCAAATGGCTTTGGCGTTGACATCAAGTTTTGCAAGGCGGTTGTATGCATCGCCGCTCTTGAAGGCCGATCTGTGCCAGAGGCCGAACCATCCGGCTTTCATGATCTCAGCCCCGACGATCTGGTATGAGGGCGCTCTCGAACAGTCCTTGATGCCAGCGTGGACCGATGACATTCCACCACTAAGATGGACCCTTTCTGTGTAGCCCCCGCATCCATAGGGATTGCCGTTGATCGTGGACCTTGTTAGTAGTGATCCGGGTCGTGCCCCAGATGTCAGTGCGGAGTATGAGGAGTCGCTAAAGACGTCTTCGGCCTTGCCCGAACCATCAGCCGCAAGCGCTGGTCCCACTCCTGAGCACACAATAATCCCCGCCGTAATAGCGGAGATTATTCCTCGTTTTAAAGTTCGATTCAACGCTCTCTCCTTTGATTCTTGCCAGCACGGTTAATGCAGGAATCCGCGAGTCTCTGGTCTTGACGGCTCACGACCCATTAGAAGGTTGGACAATTCTAGCCACGGATAATGCCACTGAGTGTTGAATCTCCAGGAATTGAGTGGTGATAACCGCAAAATTGAGTGCGTTCGCTAGCAACACCTAGATCTTCTCTTCAGAATCCAGGTCGGGACCGTGCGTTACGTAGTGGGGTTGCCGTGGTTGACGGGGCATTACTCGTCGATCGTCGGCGGGGTGGGAGTGGATGCGGAGTATGTCGCGGGGTGCGTGGCGGGGCGGTGAGGACATGGTTGCAGTAAGCCCCCCTTCACCGTGATTTTGTGCAAGACTTCCCGCATGAACGACCCCCGAAGCCGCCTTCTTCCCCTCCTCCGCCAAGGTGAGCAGTTGTTGTGGGCGGGACAACCCGATCCGAGGGTTCGCTTCACTTCGGCTGACGCCTTCCTTGTACCGTTCAGTGTCCTCTGGGGAGGGTTTGCCGTCTTTTGGGAGGTTACGGCTATCACGGCAGTGAGGCAGCCCCTGTTTATCATCTGGGGCATTCCCTTTGTTCTCGTGGGCCTTTATTTCATTTTCGGGCGTTTCATCTTCAAAAAGCGGCGAAAGAGAGCAACGATCTACGGCCTGACCAATTCTCGTGCAATCGTCTGCACGGGCGACAGGTCAGTAGCCGATTCCCCAGTCATCGGAATGCCTACGAAGGTGGACCGAGCCAGGGACGGACGGCATGTAAACGTGACGTTCGGATACCAAGGACTTATGGGTGTTTTGGGCATGTACCAGAACACAGGGCTCGATTTTTTCAGCCTCGGAATGGGACAGGCGGTCGCCTTCTACGATGTCGATGATACTGACGGGCTAATAAGGGCCTTGGACCAAGCGCGGATCGGATGAGTGGCAGTCGCCTCCGCATGGGAAGGTCGTCATGAAGAAGTGGGTCCGGCGGCACCCGTATCTGGCCTTGGCGTTCGGTTACGTTCTCGTCGTCGTCTTTGCCTTTGCTGCCTGGATGGTCTTTGATGCAAGCGACCCTGCAACTGTTATGTTCAAAACCTTCACGAACACCTTGGTCTACTGGCTTTTCGCACTCTTCCACGTAAGAAATGTGCGTAAAACCAAACGGCGCCTCGACGCACACGGCCAGTTCAGGGCTTTTGTCCGCTACCCGGACTCTCGTCCAGGATCGCTCAGCGCCATCTGGAACCAAGGCATCGCAACGCCGGGTGCGGGAACCATCCGGTTTCAGCCCGCGGTCTACGACAATCTGGAACCGTCCGGGCGGTCGACGGAGTTGAAAGTGCAGGAGGTGCTTCCGGAGCGCCGGAAGGTCGGCGGCAAGGAGCGTAAATATATGCCGGTGTACGGGTTCCAATCCGTGACCTTAGTGACGGACGAAGGCAAGGTTGAACTCGCCGCGAGCCCGGAGTCACTGGATAGGCTAGCCAAGGCTGTACCGCCAGGTCGTAGAAAATCAGCAGGTTCAGAGTCTTCGCCCTGAAAAAGATTCCCTCCAGCTCCTTGTCGGAAGCCCCGCCGGATGGTTCAGTTCTGTCATGCCACGGTCCGCGGGCGCCGGTTCCACCCCCGTCATCCGACAACATCATTTTCCAATATGGGCTGGTGCCAACTCGATCGACCATTACAACGAAAGCGAATCTTTTTGGGCATCTTCAGGAAGAAGTCTCAGGAACCGGAAACCCCCGATCCGCACCTCACGTTCCTCACCTTGTCCGCCGCGAATAGTTTCCGAGCGATCACGCGCGAAGTCTTCGCCGAGATAGGACTCGAAGTCCAGATACAGCCCGGTCACGCCGTTGATGACTCCGGACGTGAATTCGGATTCTGGAACGTGGCCGCCGCTTGTCATGACGAGCCGCAGTCTGCATGGCGGAGCCTGATTAGCGCACACCTTCAGCGCGTGCTGGGGAGCTTCGATGCACCCGATCCGTTCGAAATCCTTTCGGCTGCGGATGTCTCGGGACGTGCCTTCGCCCGGCTCTACGATGAGGCGAACATCCCGACGCTCGACGGCTACCCGCACAGGGAGTTCGCCCCCGGCATTGTCGAGATGCTCGCTCTCGACCTCCCAGACACCGTTGCCATCTTCAATCATAAAAACACGAGCAAGTTCGGCGGGTGGGAAGGACTCAGAATTCAAGGGATTACGAACCTTCGCCGCATGGAAGTCGAACAACTTGAAACCATCCCGGCGCCCGGCGGCGGCTCCTTCACAGCCCTTTTGGGTGAATCTGTCTACACCGCCAGCCAGGCCCTGCTTTTACCCGAGCTGGCCTCAGAACTAACGGGCAAGCGCATCCGGGAGAATCTCGGATGGCTGATGAGCGTCCCGAACCGGCATCAACTCGTTTGGCACATCATCGAAGACGACACCGTTGTCGGAGCGGTCAGCGGAATGGCCCGCTTCGCGGCCATGGGCTACAGCGATTCCCCCGGACCGGTGAGTCCCCACGTCTTCTGGTGGAACGGGACAAGCTACGAACAACTAACCCATGTGTCGAACAACGGCGGGCTGACGATCCGGGTAAGCCCAGAGTTCCAGACCGTCCTTGACTCGACAACCATGGACGGATAGAGGCAACCTGGAGCCCGCAACAGCGGGCCCGGTGAAGGATCGACTATGGGGCTTGAACCACTCCTCGGCTTCAATCTTGGTGGCATCATGGACGCATGTGCCAGGAAGCAAATGAAGGCAGCTCATTAATCCGCGATGCGACTCAATCGGACGAGGCCGCCTGCTTGGCGCTGTGGGTCAAGGCGTGCGAGGCACGGGACGGCCGGTCGATAGTTGGTGTTGCCGAGCGCGCGCGACCAAAGTTCAATAATGCGGAATCGTGGATCGTAGCGGACGACCCGGAACTCGGCTTGATGGGATTCCTGCTAGCGACAAAAGCAGGCAGCGGCTTAGGAACAGACCCACCCGAAGCACCTGTCGTGGGGCTCCTCGCAGTCGACCCGAGTGCGCAGGGCCGCGGCCTTGGAGGCAGTCTCCTGTCAGCTATTACGGGTGAACTCGCTCAACGTGGATACGAACTTGCGGGACTGCCCCCGGTTTTGTTGACTCCTTGACCTAGCGAGCTGGTGCTCGTGGAAGGATGTTGACCATGCCGAC
>NZ_JBYSXD010000052.1:0-32423 GCF_058781865.1 Arthrobacter sp. FW306-1B-F12A | reverse complement strand
GCCGTCGGCATGGTCAACATCCTTCCACGAGCACCAGCTCGCTAGGTCAAGGAGTCAACAAAACCGGGGGCAGTCCCGCACCTTCTTTCCTCGGCTTAAACGTGGAGGATTCCGTTTCAGAATCGGACTACTGGGGTGCACGGCAATCGTGTCCCTCCTCGGAGTTCAGCTAGTCAGTCTTCTGTTGTCGCTTACATCCCCGAAGGACCACTGGACAACATTCCTATACGTGGGCCTCGTAGGAGCATGCGCTCCCTTCATGTTCCGAAAGCAGTTGTCGAGTTCTTCCTCCAAAACGACTGCCGCCATTTTTGGAACCTCGCTCGCAACGGCAGCGGTTTCCCTAGCCCTCTGAATCCTAGAAAGGTCTGACATTGATTTACTCATCAACAGTCCGAACTATCGCCACAGCGTTTGTACTCGCGTGCATCGCCGGCAGCATCGTCGTCGGGCTCCTTCACGAACCGAGAACTCCAACGCTTGCATGGACGTCCTTGACTGTTGGAGCGATCTCCCTGTCGGTGGTGCTCGCAACAAGACGAAGTCCCAAGCGCGATGCGGTTCTGTTCATCATCAGTGGGATGGGCGGCGGTGTTTTCATTGGGGCATCGACCGTCGGTTTGCCCGGCTCGCTTCCGTTATGGCTCTGGACGATCGGCGCCATGTGTATCGGAACCGTGGCCCTCATCGTGGATGCAGAGTCGGCTCAAAGCAAATCCGTCAATCGTCTCTAGGCATCGGCAATGGGGAGTCTAAGAGCGGCTTACACATTCACGGGAGTACGCATACTGGCGGTCACGGGATGGCCGATATCCATTCGCACACTCGTGGTCCTCGGAGTGGCTAGCGGGGTTACTTTGGTCTGTGCTGTCCTGGCCGGATCGCTATTTGTCATGCGGCTGCTGCATGAGGCGCTGTCCTCCGACGCCGCGGGAAGCCATGCGGGAAGTGCTGCAACGATGGCAATCATCCTGTTGGCACTCGCCGTCTGCCTCTATATCTGCGTCGGTGCGCTCGCGCGGGAAGCCCTCAGCAGCCGGAGATTTGCAGTCCGGTTCAATCCAAACAGGGAGCTCTTCCGTGCGACCGATGTTTCAATGCACCATGTGTTTCTGGCCGAGGCAGTTCCTCGGGCTTCCATCTTGTTTGGTTTGTCGGGAGCCGTCTGCACCGCGGCATGGGTTGTTGTGCAAGAGGAAAGTGGAAGTGGCGGCCCATTGGCCCTGACCCTCTTAGCTGTCCCTTTCGGCTTGACTGCGACCTGGCTTGCCTGGAGTTCCAAGCTGGCCGCAAGTGATCCTCGCATTCCGGGTCTGGCCGTGGGATGGACCGTCTTCGCCGGGGGTTGCCTCTTGGCCGGGTTGCTAGGGGCCATCCTCGCCCGAGGGGTGCTTGTACTAGCCTCGGCAGCGCCCGGCTTGGACCTGCGACCCAACGCAACCGGCGCGCCAGGCGGCTGGATCGCGACGGCGGTGGCGATCGCCGTCGTCGTTTTTCCCCTTCTCACAATCCGGAACGTTCGAGCGATCAGGAGGCAATCGTTTCCCGTAAACGCCCGGGTCCCGCGGCGCGTCAGGGAGTTCGTATGGAAGACGACGACGCCGGTCGCCATGCTCTGGCGGGTCCTCACAGTTAATCTCGTCAGGGACAGGTCGTTTGCCCTGTTCCGTGGAATCGGAATCTGCCTGCTTCTGGCTGCTGCTACTGCGATCGGCTTTCGCGGGGGCGGGATCGGGCCGGACTTCCTTCCTGGAGTCCCCGGAATTCAGAACGCTGGCGCCTGCATCGTTTTCATGGTGGGAGTCGTCGGGAATGAACTCATGTGCAAGGCGAACAACCCGATCGGACTTCTTCCGCAGCTGAGATACAGCTGGGAATCCGGGTTCGGCCTCAATTCTCTTGCATGGGGCGTGGCCCTGACGCAGTCTGTGCTCCTGGCGCTGCTTGCGGCACCAGCGATGGGAGTCATTGTCTGGGCTGCAACCGGCGTCCTTCCCGTGGAGACTCTCCTGATTCCGTGGTCGATTGCGAGCAGCAACATTATTGGAAACGCCTACAGCAAGGTCAAAGTCCGGCAGGCCGACGGCTCGATGGAAATGTCCCTCGCGGGAGCGTTCATTGGCTTACTGCTTGCTGTTCCGGTGCTCGGCCTTCTCCTCCTGGGCAACGTCCCCGCAACCATTGCCGCCATCATGTACACGGCTCTTCTCACTGGAGGTGCAAAGATTTGCCTGCAACGCAGAATTCTCTCCCAGAAATAGTCTTCGACCGCGTGTTTGCCGGATACTCCGCCGAACGTCCCGTCTACGAAAACGTGTCCTTCGCGTTCACCGGACCCGCCTTGATCCACTTGCAGGGGAAGAACGGATCCGGAAAATCGACCTTCGTCGAACTGGCCAGTGGTTATCTGTCTCCGTGGGCCGGAACGATCCTTGTCAACGGAGCCAGCGCCGATGACCCTGGAAGTAGAAGCAGTCGGAGGGTGTGCCGGTCCGAAGCGGCGCTCTTCGCTCAGATGACCGCCCGTGATCACCTGGTGTTTGCCTGCATTGCCCGAGATCTCGATCCTGGTCCCGAAATACTCCGGGCGACCGCGCTGGGGATGGAACCGTGGCTAGGCGAGAACGCGGGGAACCTGTCCACAGGAAATGTGCGCAAACTCTGGTACGTCATGAACACCGTCGGCCAGTTCGATTGCGTAGTCCTCGATGAACCGTTCAACGGGACTGACACCGAGGGCGTGGCCTACATGCTTGAGGAGATCAGAGGCTGGGCGGAGTCCAAGCTCGTGGTTATCGTGACGCACTCACTTCAGGACTTGTTACCGGAAGCGGTTACGGTCCGGCTGGAGGACCTCAAGTCGCAGGCCGCTAACGGGCCGGGCGATGAATGCGTGGGGGTGAAATGAGAATCGTTGTTGACGGTGTCGGTGCGAGCTACGGCGCAAAGGAGGTGCTCCAAGACATTTCCTTTGCTTTGGGCCCCGGAGAGGTAGTCGGGCTCGTTGGTCCCAATGGACACGGCAAGACAACCTTGATGAAGCGGATGCTCAACCTGATTCCTGGAGCCGGTGAGACGACGTTCAACGGGAAACCCTATCGAACCCTGACACGGCCACAGCTGGCGGTGGGATCGCTGCTGTCGACGGAGGCTTTTCACCCCGGTCGGTCGGCTATGAACCATCTTCGGATGATCGGGGCGGCTTCTGGCATATCAAGGCGAAGTGCTGAGTTCGCACTCGACCGGGTGGGTCTAAGTGAGCATGCGACCAAGTCGCCCGCTTCCTATTCGATGGGGATGAAGCAACGTCTCGCGCTCGCAGCGGCACTGATGACCGAGCCTCAAGTGCTGATCCTCGACGAACCCATCAATGGGTTGGACGTGGAGGGTGTTAATTGGTTTCGGAACACAATCCGCAGCTTGGCGGGCGAGAGCAGGACAATCTTGCTTTCGACTCATATTTTGAGCGAGCTAGAGAAGCTCGCGGACCGCGTCTTGGTTCTGCACGGTGGAGGTCTCAGGGCTGATTGTCCGATGGAAGAACTCAAGACAACGACTTCAGGGCCAAACGTCACCGTCGCGGTGGACCGTCCCCACGAGTTCGCCGCTCGATTGCGCGCTGAGGACGGCTTGATCGTGACCTTCAACGGGGAGTCTCTAGTCATCGACGGAATGACGGCGAGAGACGTGGGCACCCTGGCCAACAAGCTTGGCTTCACGCTCTTTGAACTAACAACGACGCTTCGAACTTTGGAGGACGGCTACAACGACATTCTGGGCCGCGGAGTCCGTGAATGTCAGCGCCGTGGATCTGGGGGCAAGCCGTGAGGGACGCAATGCGCTACGAGTGGGTCCGGCTGATCACAACTCGCGGGTTCTACGTGCTGACCGCTGCGACGATTTTGGTATCGGTCGTGTTCAGTTGGGCGATGTCCCTGATGATCGCCAACATGGCTCCAGAAATGACCGCCCCGGCTGCTGGCGAGGCGGCAACGGTAGCAGCTACCCGTTCTCCCTTGGTGTTCCTTGCCGCGGGCCTGCTTGGGATCTTCTCTTTTGGGCAGGAGAAGCGATACGGGACGCTTTGTCTGGCACTCTTGGCGATGCCCCAACGGAGCGCACTGTTCGCGGCCAAGGTAGTGATGACGTTGTCGGTAACAACGACGTGGACGACCGCGTCCACGTTGATGTCCGTGATTGTTTCGAATGCTGTCCTGGGGAGCTCGAACCTCTTCGAATCCGACCCCAGGGTTCTGCTTGGCTGTTTGGTTCTAGCGAACGGATGGGCTCTTCTCGGCATTGGAACAGGACTCCTGTTGCCCCGAGCAGGCGCAGTGGCGTTGCTAGTAGCCGGATCGGCGCTGGTAGAACCTCTGCTGGGCCATCTGCTGGAAAGAATCGAGATTTGGGGAACATCGGCGGCCGCGTTTCTCCCGTTCAGGGCGGGATCGTCGCTCATCAGTTTCGCGGATCCAGCGCTCGCCGCGATTGTCGCGGAGACTGTTCCCCGTCTGCCGGCTCTAGTCGGCGGCGGATTGTTCTTCCTGTATGTAGCAGTTCTCCTTATAGCGAGCTACAGGAAAGGACTCGTCAAAGCCTAGTAATTGATTGATCGCTCGACGCCAAGGTTGCGTTCATCGGACGGATCAATGAATTCAAAGAACACTTGAAGTTGAGTTCCTGCGACAAGAAAAGGATTCTGAAGTGACGGATAGGCCGCTGCCGGGTCAACAGATTCAGGCTCGGAGAATGTGAGGATGGGCGCCGGTTTCCGTCGTCGGATTTCGCGTTGCATACGACGTGCCAAAGGTCTGCGGTTGATGGCCCTGGCTCTCTTTGGCCTGGCTGCCTGCGGCGCCGATCCTGCCGCGCCGACCAACGACGTCTCCGCCGTCAAAGAAGACCTGACGAAGCTCCAGGGAACCAACGGCCTCATACGGATGCCCGAGTCATCATCTCTCGCCAACGGCTCGGTCCACGGGACGTATCTTGCCGCGAGACTCCTCGACACGAGTTTTCCCGCGGTCGCAAGTGAGCGAACCCGAGGTGAACTGGAACGGGTGCTGAAGTCGGCCGAAGCGGACTTAATCACCCAACTCAAGGCACTTGTGGCACTGAAACGCTCCGGACCTTCATCCTGGGGGAGCTACGGTTCGATCATCGAGCAGGGAAGGGCAGCGCTTCCGGCTGCCGTGACATTCGCAAATCTCAGCGGGTACATCGACCTGGTGGATGTTCTGGTGCAGCTTGAGCCTAATGCCCGGTTGGCGCGACTGGAGACGTTCGACGCAGACCCCGGGGTTGAACATCTACTTTCCGGAGCGCTAATGGCGCTCTCCAACTCCATGTACTTCTCAAACAGCGAAGAAGTGAGATCAATGTTTCCGGCCGTCCAGTCCGCTCTCCCGCAGCTCATCGGTTCATCCAGAGGAAAGGGCCTGAACTACTTTCGGGCGTTGACCGCCATGACGAACGCAAGTCGGTCCGGACTTGGATCAAACGACTTCGACAAGGCGGCCGAGGAACTGCGGACTCTGAAAGGCTGTAAAGAATTCCCGTCTCTGTATCGGATGGAACCAGACAAAGCGTCACCATGCAGCCTCTCGATTTCAGCTGCCATGATCGCGGTCCCGGGTGCCTACGATTTCGGGGAGAACAAGTGACTTCGGTACTTCGTCTTGAGAACATCACCAAGTCTTTTTCAGATGAACGTGGGACCCGACAGTTGGTCCTTTCTGGAGTCAGCCTGAACGTCCAGGCAGGTGAAATCGTCTGGCTGCGAGGTGAATCGGGTTCGGGGAAGTCAACCATCCTGAATATCTCCGGACTTCTATCGACCCCCGATGCCGGCAAAGTGTGGATCAACGGTAACGACAGAACCGATGCATCGTCCCGGACGGCTAGTCGTGTCCGCTCGAGCGAAATTGGAATGGTGTTTCAGAGCAGCAACCTTCTTCCCGAACTTACGGCGCTGGAAAATGTTCTCCTTGCCAGCAGCAAGCCCATGACACGCGCAACGATTACGGAGCAGTTGGAACGCTTCGGTCTTGCGGCGGTCGCTGACCGGCAAGCGAAGAGGCTTTCCGGCGGCCAGCAACAAAGAGTCGCGTTTTGCCGCGCACTGATCAACGAACCATCGCTGCTACTAGCGGACGAACCAAGTTCGGGTCTTGACGCGCCAAACACTGAAGCCATCCTGGACGCCATGCGAAGGGGCGCCGACGGCGGGTGCGGTGTCCTCGTCGCTTCCCATGACGAAGTCTTCCAGCATGTGGCCCACCGTCAGCTTCCGATGAAGGAGTTGCTCCTTGAACAGAAATAGAGCCTTTGCTGCGAGGTCGGTGCGGCTTTCTCTCTCGAAATTGAGGCCACTCGCGGTCCTGATGAGTCTTGGCATCGCGGTATTCATATTCGCCGACAGCATCGTTGGGGCAGGCATAAGTTCATACTCAAACAAGATCAGCACCAACTCCGCACTGAATTATGTGGAGGTGACTTCAGTCGGTCCAGACTCAGCTCGCGAGATCACTGACGACTCGTTGTCCCGGTTCGACCAAATCGATCATGTGGTGGGATCCTTCGGCTGGGCACAAATTGACCTCGCCATAGAGGACCCAGCGAACTGGCCGTCACCGAACAACCCAGGCGCGTTCATGGGTACGCCATTCATCAGCGGCATCACCCCGAAAATACTGCTCGGCGATGTCTCCGAAGACGGCCCTGGGGAAGGCCAGATCCTGCTCCCCGACAAGGGTCAGGGCCAGAAATACACCGAGCTGCTCGGCAAGGAAATGAGCTTCGTGTATACGAAGGAAATCGGCCCCGGCAACGGCGAACCCGTTTCCATATCGCTCCGCGTCTCAGGTATCTATGACAACTCGTCGCCGCGTACGGATGGCGCACAAGCTGCCTACGTCTCCAGCAAGGTACTTCAGTCAACACTCGCCAATGCCCGGCCAGCCACCAAAACGCTGGTCTATCCCCGCGCATATGTGCGCGTTGACTCAGCGGATGAAGTGGTCAACGTGCAAAACCAAGTCCGAGCCCTCGGGTACTCCGTGAACAGCGTAGCGGGCCAAATCCGGTCCCTGTCAGGCCTCTTCGCTCTTCTTGCCCTTGTCAGCTGGGTGATCGGTGGCTTCCTGATCATCTTTTGCCTCGGCGTCGGGGTGTCCGTTGGCGGCAGTTGGATCAAGCAGCGGGCCCGCGAAGTGGGTCTCCTTAAAGCCATCGGCTGGTCGGGGGCCTCGATAGCAGGGGTTTACATGGTCGAGTTGGCTGCAGTGGGCCTCATCATTGGCGTGACGGGGGCGCTCCTGGGAACTCTTTGCTCCGTCATAGGAACGGCGGTCTTCAACGGACTGCAGCTCGACCTCCTGCCGGTGACCGCATGGGCCATGCCCAACTGGCTGCTCGTGCTCGGAGCACTCCTCTTCGTTCCTTTGTTCTTGTGCCTTGGAGCCCTCGGCCACGTCGCAAGACTTGCCCGGCTCGACGCGGATTCCTCGCTGAGGGACCTGTAGATCCCCTAGTGCCCCAGACTCCGAGCAAAGCGCGCGACCGCGTTTTCCGCCGTCGGGGGCGGTCCGAATACTTCGGCTTGGCGCGAAGTGTCCGCGACGTATTTGCCGGTCTCGAACCAGGCGAGCATGGAGTTCATGTCCTTGACCATAGGGACGAAAGGTCCCATTAGCGCGCCCAGCGCGTGAACCAACCCGGCCGGCATCGAGCGCACGCGGACCTGCTCACCCGCAAAAGTCGACGCGAGGTCCGCGATATCCTGCATGCTGACAGCTCGGTCCCATCCGATGTCGATCCGCTCTCCGTCGGCGACGTCCGCGTCGACCGCGGCGGCGAGGTAACCAGCGAGGTCAGAGGTGAGCACGAAGGTCAGCGGGACGGTCTTGGTGCCGAACCACGTGAGGCGCTTCTTCTCGAACGGGTCTCCTCCCATCTGGGTAATCTGGTCGAGAAACGCGCCGGGGCGAAGTGCGACAAACGGGACACGCAGTTCCTCCAGCTTGTCTTCCGTGAGCTTCTTGTGCCAGAAATGCGGGACGTCCGGTGTCTGGTCCGAGGTGAGAATGCTGACCAGAATGAATCGCCTGACACCCGTCCGGCTCGCAGCGACGGCTAGGTTGGTGTTGCCGGTCGTGTCGATCTCCAAGGCCCGTTTGTCCCGGCGGGTGTACCCGGCCGCGGAGGTGATAACGGCGTCGGCCCCTGTCATAGCGGCGACGAGAGAGGCAAGGTCGAGCATGTCGCCGCGGGCAATATCGACACCTTTGGCCTCGAGCTTGCTCGCGTCCGATCCTGGCCGGACCAACGCCCGGACGCTCTTTCCCCTTGCGAGCAGTTCATCGACCACTTTGCCGCCGACATGGCCGGTGCCGCCGACGACGAGGACCGGTTTGGTGTCAGTCATGGAGTGCTCCTTCGTGCAGGGACGAAGACCAAGCCTCGCTCGGCCAGTCCGGTGACAAGGCTCTTACAACTCAGTTCGAGACCCTCCGAATATATCGCGCAGCGGATTGCTCGGCGAGACACGCGAAACGGACATCTCGGACCACCGCTCTTACGGCAGCAATTACAGGTAGCCCTTCACACTGGCGCGAAGAGCGTCAGCGTGTTCGTAGATGTCTTCAAGGGAGTCGATGGGAACACGCCGTTCCTCTTTGTGTTCGTCGAAGGGTCCGATGTACTTCTGTGTTCGGTTGAAATGCAGGCGTGCTATCGGCCTGCGGTTATTGTCATCCAGAAGTACGGCGAAGTACGACTTGGCATCGCGTTGGAAGACCCTTGAGGGCTTTACGTCGCTGCATACGATCGCCCGGACAATCTGGTAGCCCTCGATTTCTTCGAGTGTGGTCTCAATACCATCGGCCTCGGCGAGGTCGGATTCAACCACCGGCTCACTCGTCACCTTCGGAAGAATTGCCGAATCGTCGATCTGCGTAAAGGTCTGAGAGCCGAGGGCCTTCTTAAGACGTTCATTGGCCTGATCGTTGAGAAACTGCTTCGATGCCTTTTTGACGAGCGAAGTGAACTGCTCGCGCACACGCTGCGTATATGGGCCGGTGTACACCCGTGTGGTCAAGAACTTGACCCACTCGTTTTCAGGCTCGCGGAACTGGGCGGCAAGTGTCCGTTTTAGCTCGCCGATGTATTTCAGTTCGCCAGCTGCGTTGATGATCGAGTCAAGATCGAAGACATCTTTTGAGAGTTTCTGGAGTTCCGGCAGGAGCGAATCATCGATGTCATTGAGATCCAGCACCAAGAACGGCTTTTCGTCCATACGGTTCGGAGCATCGAGATCAGTGAAGAACTGATACACCTCGCCATTGGTGAGTATGGCAATCCGCGCATTTGTGACTGCAAAGTAGCGGAATAGTTGGGAAGCGTGTTCGATCCTTACCGGTCCAATGGACTTCTTGCACTCGATGAGGATCTGTATCTCGCCATCCTTCACGATGGCGTAGTCGATCTTCTCGCCTTTCTTGATTCCCACATCCGCTGTGAACTCCGGCACGACCTCAAGAGGGTTGAAAACGTCGTACCCGAGGATCGTTGAGATGAACGGCATGACGAATGCGTTCTTCGTTGCTTCCTCGGTCTGAATAGCCTCGCGCTGCTGACGCACCTTTGCGGCAAGCGCCGAGAGCCGTTCTGCGAATTCCATGTGTCCCCCTTGACCAATCCGACATTGAGCCAACCGTAGACCCGCGGCAGCAAGAGATCACGGAAGTCGGGCGTGTCTGTTTACGTGCCACCTAAGCGCCCAAGCCCCTCCCCAATCTCCCGCCCGATCCGCCGCAGCAGTTCCACCGAAAGCCCAGGATCCTTCGACGAGTCCAGATCCGTGTAGTCCGTCAGCGTGTAGACGCGCGAGAGCGACATCTCGGGCCACCGCTCCCGCGGCAGCAACGAGCGGCCCGCGACGGCGATGATCGGCCGGGTGCCCGAGCGGCGCGCGACGGCGGCCGGCAGCTTTCCGGCGAGGGTCTGCTCGTCGATGCTGCCCTCGCCCGTGATGACGACGTCGCAGCCGTCCTTGCGGGTGTCGAAGTCCAGGAGGTCCAGGAAGTAGTCCGCCCCGGATACTTGAGAAGCGCCAAGCAACAGGCACGCAAAGCCGATCCCGCCGGCGCTTCCGGCGCCGGGATGCTCGGCAAGCGACGCCGCACTCTCAAACCCGCCCGAAGTGAGCACAGAGACAAAGTGCGTCAGACCGGCGTCAAGCGCTGCAACATCCGCAAGCGATCCGCCCTTCTGCGGACCGAAAACCGCCGGCGCACCGTCCGGCCCGCAGAGTGGGTTATGCACATCGCTCGCGACAATCAGCTCCACACCAATCAGCCCAGGAGGCGCATCCACAGAATGAACAAGCCCAAGGTTCCGCCCGTTGCCCTCCAAAGAACGGCCGGAAGCATCGAGGAAACGGAAGCCCAGGGCGGTGAGCATGCCCATTCCTCCGTCGGTGCTCGCGCTTCCGCCCAGCGCCAGCACGATCCGCGCCGGCCTCAACGAAAGGGCAAAGAGAACAGCCTCGCCAAAGCCTCGGCTCGACGCATCAAGCGGCAAGAGCCGCCCGTCCGGCAACAGTCCCAAACCGCAAGTATTCGCCACCTCCACAACAGCAGTGACGCCGTCGAACGCGATGCTCGCCTTGACGGGTTGTCCGGTCGGCCCCGGGACCACCAAAGCGTGGCGGGCAAACCCCGAGGCGACGGCGGCATCCACGCTGCCGTCACCTCCGTCCGCCAGCGGCAGCAGCTCACACTGCACCGCTCCGGCGGAACGGAGCCCTGTTGCCAGGGCGTCCGCCACCTCGCCGGCGGTGAGGCTGCCTTTGAACTTGTCGGGCGCGATGAGGACGCTCATCGGGGCAGTTGCGTTGCTCATGTCAGATGGATTCTGAGTAGGCGGGACGGCGGTCGGCGGGCTGAAAAGGCTCGACGGCGGTAGCGGGCGCGGGAATTTCAACCGCCTGAATCGGCTCCACGACTTCGCCCGCGAAGACGCAGCGGACACGGTCGGCGTCGAGGGTGCGGTCCCACCAGGCGATGAACAGCGTCGCGACAGCGTTGCCGGTGAAGTTTACGAGGGCGCGGCATTCGGACATGAACTTGTCGATGCCGAAGATGAGCATAATGCCCGCGGCCGGGATGGTACCGATGGTGGCCAACGTTGCGGTGAGGGCGATGAAACCGCCGCCCGCGACGCCTGCAGCACCCTTGGACGTAAGCAGCATGACGGCGATGAGCCCCAACTGCTGGCCGATGCTCAGGTGCGTGTTGGTGGCCTGGGCGATATATACGGCGGCCAGGGAAAGGTAGATCGCGGCGCCGTCGAGGTTGAAGCTGTAGCCGGTAGGGACAACAAGCCCCACGGTCTCCTTCTTAACCCCTGCGTGCTCGAGTTTGCGCATCAGGCCCGGCAGTGCAGGTTCGGCGGTCGAGGTGCCCAGAATGATCAGGTATTCCTCTTTGAAGTGCCTGATCATCGTGAAAATGTTGAGCCTCAGGAAGGCCATGACGGAGCCAAGGACCACCACGACAAAGAGGATCGAAGTGACGTAGAAGAGTGCGATCAGCCCACCCATGCTGGTCAGGGAGGACACGCCGTACTTGCCGACCGCGAAGGCCATGGCGCCGAATGCACCCAGCGGCGCAGCCTTCATGATGAAGCCCAGGATCTTGAACATCACACCGGTGAGCCGCTGCACGCCGTCGAGCACGGGCGCGCCAAGCTTGCCCATCGCGTTCAACGCGATGCCGAAGACAACCGCGATGAAGATGATCTGGAGAATATCGCCCGCAATGAAGGGCTGGACCATGCTTGTGGGGATGATATTGGTCAGGAACTGCCACCATTCCTGGTGCGCCCCGGCGTCGATGAGTTTCGCGGCGGCATCAGTGGTCTTGATGGTGCCGGCCGCGGCGTTGACGCCCTCGCCCAGCCGGAAGATGTTGATCGCGACAAGGCCGAACACGAGCGCACAAATGGTGCCGAGTTGGAAGTACGTGAGGGCCTTCAGGCCCGTCATTCCGACCTTCTTCAGGTCCGCTACGCTCGCGATCCCGCCGACGATTGTCAGGAAGACGATCGGGCCAATGAGCATCCTCATGGCATTGACGAACGTGGTCCCGATCGGTTCCATGGCGATGCCCGCGGTCGGCGCGAGCCAGCCGAGCAGGACGCCAATGAGAATGGCGGTCAGAACCCAGAAATACAGTTGCCGGTACCACGCTGTTTTGACGCGCCGGGTCTTGGGTGCCGGAGCTGCGCCGGCTTTGTTGATGTGTTCCATGATTCCTACCTCATTGTGGAATGTCTGTGGAGAAAGTTGGAGGGTAAGCGGCGTCCCGGAATCCCGACGCGGGCTTGCGACCGTTGGGAGGGGAAACGCCGCGTACGACGGCGGCCGGCCGGCCGCCGTCGAACGTCACCGGACGTTATACGGCGGCGAGGCTGTGGCTGATTGTTTTGATGATCGCTTCGGTGACGTCGTCCGTGGTGGCTTCGCCGCCGACGTCGCGGGTCAAGAATCCGGCGGCTGTGGTCTGTTCGATGGCCGCCTCGACCAGGCGCGCTTCTTCGTGCAGGCCGAAGTGGTCCAGCATCAACGCGGCGCTGGCGATGGCCCCGATGGGGTTGCTGATGCCCTTGCCTGCGATGTCCGGTGCGGAACCATGGACCGGCTCAAACATCGACGGGAAGCGGCGCTCCGGGTTCAGGTTGGCGCTCGCGGCGAGGCCAAGGCTGCCGGCGAGTGCCGAGCCGAGGTCCGAGAGGATGTCGGCGTTCAGGTTGGACGCGACCACCACCGACAATTCCTCCGGGTGGAGGATGAACTTGGCGCTCATGGCGTCAACCAGGACGCTCTCGGTCCGGACGTCAGGGTAGTCGAGGGCGACGCGGTTGAAGGTTTCGTCCCAGAGGACCATGCCGTACTGCTGGGCGTTCGACTTGGTGACGGACGAGACCTTCTTGACCGTGCGGGTCCGTGCGAGATCGAACGCGAAACGCATGATGCGCTCGCAGCCCTTCTCGGTGAACAGCGCGGTTTGCAGCGCAACTTCGTTGCCCGGGCCGCGACCGCTCAGGTTGCGTCCGCCAAGTCCGGCGTATTCGCCTTCGCTGTTTTCGCGGACAACGATCCAGTCGAGCTCGGTGTTGTCAGCCTTGCGGAGCGGGGACTCGATACCGGGGAGGAACTTGACCGGGCGGATGTTGGCCCACTGGTCGAAGTTCTGGGTGATGTTCAGGCGCAGGCCCCAGAGGCTGATGTGGTCCGGGACGTTCTCCCAGCCGACGGCTCCGAAGTAGATGGCGTCGAAGTCCTTGAGGGCGTCCAGGCCCTTGGGGTCCATCATCTGGCCGGTCTTCTCGTAGTAGCCGCAGCCCCACGGGAATTCGGTCCATTCAAAGGCGAACTTGCCGTTGGAGTTTGCGGCCAGGGCGTCCAGGACGCGGCGGCCTGCGGAGACAACTTCCTTGCCGACGCCGTCTGCGGGGATTGATGCGATGCTGAATTTCTGGGTGGCGCTCATGCCTACCTCCTCGTTGAGTTTGTTAGCAGAGTCACACTGCCTTCCTCTTCAAGTAGACGGGCGGCCGGTAGGTGGCGTCCAAGACTTAGTTTCGATACGGCTGATAGGCAGCGCCTATCTTTTCTCTGCAGTAGAGCGCGCTAATCTTCGGTCTGCTCCGCAGCGACCTGCAAGAACGCCTTGGCCGCGGGAGTGAGGTTGTCCTTGCGGCTGAGCACCGCGACGTCCAGGTGGCTCACTGGTTCGATGAGCATTGTGCGCAGGCCGGCTTTGTGCGCGGTAGGAGCCCACGACGACGGCATCACCGCGTGCCCGACGCCCGCCAAAACGAGGGGCAAGATGGAGGTCCGGTGGGCGACTTCGACGACGATCTCCACCTGTACGCCGTGCGCCAGCGCATCATCCACGAGCCAACGCATGAGGGAGCCTCGCTGGCTCGCAATGATGCGCTGTCCCCCGAGATCCTCACGTTGGATGGCCGATTGCTCGGCGCCGAAGGTGTCGGCCTGCGGGTTGACGATCAGGATGAGCGGTTGTTTTTCGAGTTCGAGGACCTCGACGCCGGGGACCAAGATGGGCGTAGGCGAGCCGGCCAGCCCGATTTCGGAGCTGCCGTTCCGGACTGATTCGGTCACTTCTTCGGGCGTGAAGGCAGCACTGACGTTGAGCCGGACTGCGGGGTAGACCTTGGTGAAGGCGGCGATCATAGACGTCAGCGGCTCGATGCCCGGCGAAGGCATAGTGATGATGTCGAGCCGGCCGCTCCTGATGCCTCGGAGTGACTGAACAGCTGATTGTGCGGCGTCGAGGTCCCGCATGACGAGTCTGGCCGGCCCGACCAATTCCTTGCCGGCTTCGCTGAGGACCGCCCTGCGGCCGATGCGGTGGAACAGCGGAACGCCGACTTCCTTCTCGAGGCTCGCGATGGTTTGGGAAAGCGACGGTTGTGCGATCAGCAGATGCTCGGCGGCGCGGTTGAACCCGTCATGGTCGACGACGGCGAGGAAGTACTTTAGTTTTCGTGTGTCCATGATGGGGCTCCTCTGGCTGGACTTCCGAATCGATCGATAGCCTACGCCTATCAGTGGCCCGGGCGACGGCCGGGCTGTCTGGTGCCCTTCGCTGGCCCACCCCAAAAAACCGGGCCCCTTCCCAAGATTTTTCGCCCGGGCGTGGTTCTCGGGCCTAATAATGTCAGACCCCTTTGCGAAGCTTTTCCTATGGATGGCAATCGGGGAACACAGCTGATCGGAGCGGTCGCGCCAACCGGCGACGCGGTTCCGGAGGCTGCTGGCCCGTGCCTCCGGGTGCGCGAGTTGATCGATGCCGTGAGATCGCTTCGCCCGGCCGCTGCCTTTGCGCCGTCCGGCGGCACCGAACATGGCGGCTTCGCTGAACTTGCCGACACGGCCGAATTGATTGACCTGTTGCGTGGCCTGGAGGATCTGAAGTCAGCGGCCTCAGCCGCGCAGGCCCGGATCGCTGTCACGTTCGATGCCGCCCAGCGCAGCGCCGAGGCGGCGGCAGGTGTGCCAACCGACGAACGCGGCCGCGGCGTGGCCGCCCAGGTGGCTTTGGCCCGGCGGGAGTCGCCCGCCCGCGGATCCCGGCTCTCCGGACTGGCGAAGGCGTTGGTCACAGAGATGCCGCGCACCCTGGCCGCCTTGGAATCGGGACAGCTGAACGAATGGCGCGCCACCCTGTTGGTGAAGGAAACAGCCTGCCTGTCCGCCGAAGACCGCTGCGCCGTGGATGAGGAACTCGCCGCCGACACCGGAACCTTCGACGGCGCCGGAGACAAGGCCATCATCGCCGCGGCGCGGGCCGCGGCCTACCGGCGCGACCCCCGCTCCGTCACGCAACGCTCGGCCCGTGCCGCCGAGGAACGTCACGTGTCCCTGCGCCCGGCCCCGGACACCATGACCTACCTGACCGCCCTGCTTCCCGTCGCCCAAGGCGTGGCCGTGCACGCGGCCCTGACCCGGCACGCCGACACCCTGCGCTCAACCGGGGACACCCGGACCCGGGGGCAGATCATGGCCGACGCGCTCGTCGAACGCACCACCGGCACCCCCGGCGGGATCAGCGGGGTTGAGGTCCAGCTCGTCATGACCGACCGCACCCTGTTCCAAGGCGAGAGCGAACCGGCCCGGCTCCCCGGCTACGGGATCGTGCCCGCGGGTTGGGCGAGGACACTGCTCGCCGAAGGACCCGGCAGCAGGCGCGGCCAAACCGAACCCGGGCAGGACCTAGCTGGCGGGTCCGGGGACCCCGATCTCAAAGTCTGGCTCCGCCGCCTCTTCACCGCCCCCGGGACCGGGGAACTGGTCGCCACGGATTCCAGGGCCCGGCTGTACCCGGCAGGGATGCGGCGCTTCATCCAGGCCCGCGACGACACCTGCCGAACCCCCTACTGCGACGCACCGATCCGGCACTTCGACCACATCATCCCCTGGCAAAACGGCGGACCCACCACTCTGGCCAACGGGGCGGGCCTATGCGAAGCCTGCAACCACACCAAAGAACTCCCCGGCTGGACAGCACAAACCAGACCAGCAAAAACCAGGACAGCAAGAACCAGCCCCGGCGGGCGGCATGTCCTCGAAATCCGCACCCCCACCGGACATACCTACCGATCCACAGCACCACCCCTGCCAGGAACGCGTTTGAACGGAGACCCGCCCGTCATGGCGGCACACTATTTCGGGGACCTGTTTCGTGGGCGCCACCAACGAGAACTCCGCCAACCAGCCTAGGCAAACAAACCCGGGAGAAGGATCGTAGGGTCAAGCTATGGAAAGCAAGGGCAGCCGCAGCGCCAGCTTGTCGTGCCTGCTCGATTCGGGTGCAAACCTGACAGTGGATGGTGCTCTCGCCACCGGAGTATCGGGGCGACTACGTCCTCACCCAGCGCGAGTTCAAGGAGTTCCACCGGCCGCGCATCGGGGCGCTCGTGGGGGCGGAGGTGGACCTGCTGGCCTGTGAGACACTGCCTTCCTTCGCGGAGGCTGAGGCCCTGCTGGCGCTCGTGCCGGACGACGCCGCGGGATATCGCTGCTGTGGCAATGTCGATGAAGCGCTAGCGCACAGATCCACTCAGAACGCTGGACCTCCCGTTTCGCCCAGTGGGTACTCGCGTTGGAGTTGGGCAACCTTGGGATCGTCCTCGTCAGCCCCGTAGTCCGAGTTCCGGGTGATGTCCTTCCCGTCGGGGAGCTTCATCGCGCGGAAGACCAGCGATAGGACGGCAGCAACAATGAGGTTGATGGCAAACGCGACGACCGCGATGTAGACCTGCACATTGGTGCCCGGGATGGCGGCGATGGAGCCGCCGAAGTTGGCCTTCGTCACGGGGTTGACCACGTTGTATGCCGCGACGGTGCCGTAGATGATCCCGGCGACCCACCCTGCGAACAGCGCCCAGCGGTGGAACCATCGGGTGTAGAGCCCAGCCACGATCGCCGGGAAGGTCTGCAGGATCCATATACCGCCGAGGAGCTGCATATTGATGGCGGCGGACTGGTCCATGGCGATGACGAAGATCAGCGCCCCGAACTTCACCACGAGCGAGGCGATCTTGGAGACCTTCGCTTCCTGCCGTGGGTCGGCGTCGGGCCGGATCAGGTCGCGGTAGATATTGCGGGTGAACAGGTTGGCGGCAGCGATCGACATGATGGCCGCCGGGACCAAGGCGCCGATGGCGATAGCCGCCAAAGCGATCCCTGCAAACCACGAGGGGAAGTTGTCCAGGAACAACTGCGGAACTACAAGCTGTGGATTGACGGCACCGTTCAGGTCAATCGGCTTGGTGCCCGCAGAGATGGCCGCGTAACCCAGGAGGGCAAGGAATCCCAGCATGAGCGAATACAGCGGAAGGACCGCGGCGTTCTTGCGGATGGTGTTCCTGCTCTTCGTCGCCAGGACTCCAGTGACCGAGTGCGGGTACATGAACAACGCCATGGCCGAGCCAAGGGCCAGCGTCCAGTACGCGGAATAGCTGGCGGCACCCGGGATGAAGACGCCGGCGGGCTTGCCCGTGGCCGGGCTGACGGCGTCGAGTTTCGTCTGGGCTGCACCGAAGATGTTGTCCCAGCCCCCGAACTTGATCGGCAGGTAGATCACAGCGACGATGACCGCGAGGTAGATCAGCAGGTCCTTCACGACGGCGATGAGCGCCGGCGCCCGAAGGCCCGAGGTGTAGGTGTAGGCGGCCAAGACCACGAATGCGATGATCAGCGGTAAGTCAGTCAGCAGCACATTCTCAGCGCTCCCGAGACCCAGCACGGTGAGCACCGCCTTGATGCCGACCAGTTGCAGCGCGATATAGGGCATGGTCGCAACGATGCCCGTGAGGGCCACAGCAACCGTCAGCGCCCTGCTGCCATAGCGCCCGCCAACGAAGTCCGCCGGCGTGACGAAGCCATGTCGGTGCGAGACCGACCACAAACGGCTCATCAGCAGGAAGACGATCGGGTAGAGCACGATCGTGTACGGCACCGCGAAGAAACCGCTCACGGCGCCAGTGGCCCACATCGCCGCCGGCACCGCTACGAACGTGTAGGCCGTGTAGAGGTCCCCGCCCAGGAGGAACCACGTCACCCAGGTTCCGAAACCGCGGCCACCGAGGCCCCACTCATCGAGACTGTGCAGGCCCGTTTCCTTGCCCGCGCGCCAACGCGCCGCGAAGAAGCCCAGCACCGCCACCAGGATAAAGAGCACGACGACGACGGTGAGCGCGACGCCGTTGACGGGCCGATCCCCCGTGGTCGCCAGAGGGACGGCGAGCCCGCTCATTGTTCTTCCTCCCGAGTGCGTGCGCCCCGCGCGACCTCGCGGCGGCGACGGTCTTCCTTGGTTACCAGCCGGTAGGAGACGCCCACCATGGCCGCGGTGATCGGAACCCAGAGCATTTGGTACCAGTAAAAGAACGGCATACCTGCGAGCCGCGGCTGGTCAATCGAATACGCCGGGACGAACAGCGGAACCAGAATGGAGATGGCCAGCAGGATTCCGGCCGCAATATACGGACCGGGCCTTGCGGGCCCCCGGGTTGGCACATCGGGAGTTGACATGGACGCCTCCTCGTAGAGACGGCCCCCGGAGCGGGATGGGCTTCCCGGGACGTGCCGGTGGCCTGGCGGACCATATTTGTACCGGTCCATCAACAGAATAGATTCTGGACTAATTCTTTGACAGGGGAGTGTGCCCGTTTTTTATCCAAGGCTCAGCGCAGGCGCGGCGAAGGGCGGCCACCCGATTCTCGTGACCGCCCTGCCAAAGAGGATCTGGCTAGCCGTCAGGATCCTTCGCAGCCGGCTGGCTGCTGGAACCGGAGCCGATCACGCTGTGTTGGGGTTCGGGCATCTTCGAGTCAGCACCGTTCACTGACTGCCAGATGGACTTATTGAACAGCTGCTCATCGATCTTGTCTTCGGTGGCAGTGTCCTGGGTGGCCACCTGCGGGGCCATCGGAGCGTTTGCCCCGTTGACGGTGGTCATGTCGTAGCTGGGCTTGAGCGCGGTGTACGGCGTGTTGTCAGGCTTGGCCGTGAACGATGCGTTCATGGGAGTGGCGAACGCGTCGAACTGGGTCAGCGGACCGATGCCGGCAATGAGGCCGACGGTACGGACCATTGACGCCGTGCTGTAGAAGGTCGAATCGACTTTCCCTGTCTGGGTGTAGGGGCTGATGGCCAGCGCCAAGGTGCGGTGCGCATCCACATGGTCCGGGCCGTTCTGAGCGTCATCCTCCGTGACGAAGATGGCGGTGTCCTTCCAGGCGGAAGAGTGGGACACGGTGTCCACCAGCTTGCCGAGCGCGTAGTCGTTGTCCGCGACATAAGCCTTTGGCGTGGGGGCGCCAACACGGGTGGCTTGGGTGTGGTCATTCGGCAGGCGCACGAACTGGACCGTGGGAACCGTTCCGGATGTCACTTGGGACTGGAAGTCCTTGGCCCATTCTTCAATACGTGGGGTACCGCAGCCAGGCTTCAGCGGCGCGAACGATCCCGCCGAATCAGGGCAGTTCAGGTCGTAACCGTGGTAGTTGTGGTCGGTCTGCGCATCCAGGACGGGGTCCGCGGCGTTGAACGTGCCGGCATTATTGGAAACGTAGAAGCCGTAGTTGCGGAAACTGACGCCTGCCTTGGCGAGCCGCTGCCAGACATACGTGTTGTCAGGCTGTTGGGCCGCGATTTCAGGGGCATTTCCTTCGCTGGGATACGGTGCCTTGCGACCCGAGTAGTTGGCCGGCCACATCTGCTCGGCGTACGGGTTCGAGTTGGCAGAGGCCACCCAATTCCATCCGTTGGCGCTCACTTCAGCATCGGCGTAGAAGTTGTCAATGGTGGTGAACTTCTTGGAGAGGGCCCGCATATTCGGTGCGGACTCATCGCCGAAGAGGTTCAGTGAGGGATCCCCGTTGCCCTTGCCGAGGCTCCCAAGCACCTGGTCGTAGGTGCGGTTTTCCTTGACCACGTAGATCACGTGTTTGATGGGACTCTCTTGACCCGGTTGGCGCGGGATGATGTTGCCGCCGGCGGTGTCCGGGCGATTGTTGTTTTTGACCTGCTCGGTGGCCTTCTGCAGCTGACCGCCCTCCGGCACGCTGAAACTGCTCAGTGTGCCAACGATCATCGATCCGCTGTACTGGTTTTCGGCGGCCGGAGCGGTTGACTCGGGGTTTGGGTGGCCAGGTCCGTTGTTTGGCCCGGCGCCTAGCCCTTTCGCGTTGGTGACATGCAATGTCCCGTCGCTGAAGGCCAGCGAACTCGGGTACCAGCCCACGGGCACCACACCAGCGACTGCCTTCTGGGCGAGGTCGACGACGGCGACATCGTTGTTACCGGAGTTGCTCACGAACAGGCGGTGGCCGGCTTCGTCCAAGGCCAGTCCGGTGGGATTGGTCCCCACCGGTGCGCCCTTTTCAGGTGCGACGCTGATATTCGTGCTTGTACCGGCGGCGGTGTCGACAACCGAGACGGTGTCGTCGTCGCCGTTGGCAACGTAAAGCGTGTGGCCGCCCTTCGACAGGACGGATTTGTTGGGATGGAGACCCACCGTGACGGTGCGGGAAACCTTCGGTTCGGCGCCTGTGATGTCCACCGCGGAGATGTCCGAGGCGCCCTGGTTGGTGACGAACGCCGTCGTGCCGTCCGGGGAAACGGCGACCGAAAGCGGCCGGTGACCGGCCGGAGTCGTCGAGACGCTGCCATTGGCGAGGTCGACGACGGACACGGCGTCAGCGAGCTGATCTGCGACAACCAGCCGCTTGCCGTCGGGCGTGATCGCCAATCCGGCCGGAAAGAGATTGACTGCCTTGCCCGCGGGCGTCGTGGTGGGCAGCTGGATGGGCGCCCCTTCGGCCAGCTTGCCGCCGGAGTAGCCGTAGGTGCGGATTTTCGAGTTTGCTGCCGCGCTGGCGTAAAGCTTGGTGCCGTCGGGGCTCCACGCCAAGCCCATGTAGAGGGATTCCGGGGACTTGTAGGAGATGGTCTGGTCTACCTCGTGGTCTGCGAGATCCACGAGTTGCAATGACTGCGTGCCTTGACCGTTGTTCGTGACGGCGAGCCGCTTGCCGTCGGGGGAGATGGCGGAGTTCAGCGGGAGGTCCCCAAGTGAGGTCTGCTGTCCGGTCGGCGTGACGCGCATGCCGATTGAAGTGACTGCCGTTCCGTCCTCGTGGGGGCCGGCGAAGGTGGAGACCGCCGCGAACGCAGCGCTGCCGACCAGCACACAAGACAATGTTCCGATGATGACCGGGATTGTTTTGAATTTCATGGTCCCAAAGCTAGGAGCCCTGAAACACGTTGGTCCGACTCGCAGGGAACCATCAGCTAAATCATCAGTGAACTGATGAAGCGGGGCGGGACAGTGTGGATTCGCCAAGGGCGACGATCCAGTTTCATCATCCAACCCCGCCGGGGTCTAGGCTCGGCCTCATGACAGCTGACAAACCGATGCCGCAGGATCCGATGCAGGACCCGCAGCGGAGGGGTCCGACGTCGCAAGCCGGACCCGGTGCCGAGGGCAGCTTCCGGAGTGAATTGAAGCGCGGGGAGGACGTCATCGACCCGATGACCTTCGCCGGTTCGCTTCCGCAGGATCGCGGCATCGCCCCGCGTGTTCGGATCAGCCCCACCAAGTGGTTCAATCTGCTCTGGTTGATTCCGATCGGCTTCGTGCTGCTCATCGTCGCGGTCGCCGTCGCGAAAGGGATCCGCGGGCTGCCGCCCGTCGAGTCGTTCCTGAAGACCTATCCGGGAGCCTCAAAGCTGCCGGAGGGCGCCCCCGTCGGCTTTCCAGCCTGGCTGGGTTGGCAACACTTCCTCAACATGTTCTTCCTGATCTTCATCATCCGTTCGGGTGCACAGATACTCACGGACCACCCGCGACTCTATTGGACGCGACATTCGACGCCGGGACGGGATTGGTTCCGGGTACAGAAGCCAGTACCCGAAGATCCACTGTGGACGGCTAAGAAGGATTCGATCAGCCTCCCTCTGCAGGTCGGCCTGCCAGGGCTACGGCACTCGATCGGGCTCGCGCGCTGGTGGCACCTTGGGATAGACACGCTATGGCTGGTCAACGGAGTCGTCTTTTTCGTGCTGTTGTTCGCGACGGGCCAGTGGATGCGCGTGGTCCCGCTGAGCTGGGACGTCATCCCCAACTCGATCTCGGTTGTCATCCAATACCTCTCCTTGGAATGGCCTACCGAGAGCGGATGGACCAACTACAACAGCCTGCAACTGATCGCCTACTTTATCACGATCTTCATCGCTGCACCCCTGGCCCTCATCACCGGGCTAGGCATGTCCCCGGCGCTCTCCACGCGGTTTCGGCGTATCAGCTCGGTCTTCAACATCCAGATGGCACGTTCCTTGCACTTCCTGGTGCTGTGCTGGTTCCTGTTGTTCATCGTCCTTCACGTGGCTCTGGTTCTCACTACCGGGGCGCTGGAGAACCTCAACCACATGTACGCGGGGCGCAACGACCAGTCTTGGACGGGGTTCTGGATTTTCGCTGCCTCGATGGTGGTCATCATCGTCGGCTGGGTCGCTGCTACTCCGCTCACCATTCGGCATCCGCGGCTCGTCCAGAGGGCCGGTTACGCCCTTATCGGCCCGGCACAGCGGTTGTTCGAGCACATCGACTCACGCCCGGGGCAGTACACGGAGAAGGACATCTCGCCGCGCCTCTGGCTGAACGGCCAGTATCCCGAATCCGACGAGTACAAGAATCTCTTTGACAACGATTTCCGGGACTACCGCTTGCGCATCAACGGGCTCGTGGGCAATCCGGTCGAGTTGAGCCTCGCCGAGCTGCGAGCAATGGATTACCACGAGCAGATTACGCAACACTTCTGCATCCAGGGCTGGTCGGGAGTAGCCAAATGGGGAGGGGTGTCGATGCAGGCCATCCTCGACTTGGTCAAGCCGGCACCCGAAGCAAAGTGGGTGGTGTTCTATTCGTTGGGTGAGGGGCCGGATGAGGGCGACTACTACGATGCGCATCCGATCGAGCAGATGGGCTATCAGCTCACCATGCTCGCCTATGACATGAACGGCGCGCCGCTGTCGTACGGACACGGGGCGCCACTTCGGCTGCGCAACGAAGTGCAGCTCGGCTTCAAGATGGTCAAATGGATCAAGGGCATCGAGTTCGTAGCGGACTTCTCCGACGTGGGTGGCGGATTCGGCGGCTACAACGAAGACTACGAGTTCTTCGGATACCGGCAGTCGATCTAGCAGGCCTCAGAGTGTGGGTGCGCCAGTCAGCCCGCCAGCTCTCCTCTCCGGAACCTCAACTCCCGCAGGGCGCCTCGGAGCTGTGACCCAGTGAACGGTAGGTCCTCCAACTTGACCTTCCCAGAGGCTGACAGGGCCAATGTATTTGCGGCGGTTGCGGCGCGTTGTGGTAGGCCGAGGGCGAACGCGAAATCGGCCCAGTGCTTCGCCTTGAGGTTTTTGGTTTTCCCGGACAACGGCAACGCGAGCGAGTCGTCTCCGTATAACAGCGTGCATGGAATGTCATAGATCGGGGCCATAACGAATCCTCCGTGCCGGTCCCCGAGGATCGAGAGATTCTTGGCATGGAGATCGCCGTTCCCGGTCAGCCAGGCAAAGACGAACTGCAGGTACAGATTGCGGCTTGCCACGAGTGGGGCCTTGCACTGCCCGGCCAGCGCAGCAGCGACGTCCTCCGACGTCACGGAATACTTGGAAGCCGGTGGCAGGCCCATGACCTGGGCTCCGTCTTCCATGGGTAGGCGCACCCAGGAGCGATCCTTGTCCTGCACGCGGTCGAAGCGTTCCACCAGCAACCCAGGCAGCCCGTGCATGTCGGCGATGATATGGCTCTTCGCTACAGGGATCTTGAGATCCTTGGCGGCGGAAAGGTGCAGCGCTTCGTTTACCAGCAAGTGTGCGTGGTTGGGCGGGTCGAGTTTGAGCAGATACCGCTGCCCCCGGAGAGACAGTGGCGTGGTCAGCATGGAGGCACTTGCCTTGTCCTGCACTCCGGGGATGGCATGGCGGTCCACTGCATTGGCGAGGGCGGCAAAGTCCAATTCCTCGGGCCTGGATGTGTCGGCAAGGGGTGCCGGTTCGGTGGGAATTTCGCCGCTAGGGACCACTTGGACGTCTCCTGGCACGTCGGCGCCGACTGCGAGCAGGAGGGTGAGTTCGTCGTCGAAGCTGGTTTTGGTAGCGTCCCTGAGCACGCTCAGCCGATGCCCCTCCGGCAGCAGGCCCGCGAAGAACGGCGGAAGAGCGCCAGCGGGAGTCTCGACGGGATGGTCCGTCACGGGCAGCGAACTGGCAACCGCGGGCAAACCGGATGTCAGGTACTCCGCCGCGTAGGAAAAACTGACCCCGCCCTGGCCAGTGCGGGCAAGGTGGCCCGCCAGGACGCCGCCTTTGTGAACGTCCGCTGCACGAACGAACTTCAACTCCTCGAAATCGTCGGCCATCAGACTGCTGCCATGTGCAGGCCGACGGCGTTGGCTACGGCCACGACGGCCCCCAGCGAAGGATTTCCGGTGGCGGTCTCAATCGCCCGCACGGTCCTTTCGGAAGTCCCGGCAAGGTCGGCAAGGTCAGCTTGCGTGATTCCAGCCTCTTTGCGGGCTTTCCGGATGGTGGCCGCAATCGCCGCTAGGTCTTCCACGAGTCTCCGATGATCCGGCACGATGTTGCCGATTTGACAGTATTCTTGGTCAATTCTGAACCATTTTGCCAAGATCGGCAAGATGCTGCCGAAAGTAATGATTTTGCTTGTTGTGAAGCCGTCAAAACCTCATTTCGGCAAGATCTTGCCGATTTGTGCTTGGAAGCCTAGTCCGCGATGGGCGGGCCGGGGCTACGTCTCCGCCAGCCATTCCGGTTCGAAGTCCGGATGGTCCGAATAGGGCAGCGCGAGGGCATTCAGAGATTTCGTGGTCCATTCGATCGATTCCGGGATCCACTGGGGGGTGTCCCCAAGCGTGCCGAGAACCATCGTGGCCAAGGCCGTTTGCCGCGCGGATTCCACGATCCTGAGCAGTCTTCTTTTTGATTCGCATTCCAGGAGAAGACGTCGCTCGTACCATTTGCCCGCCTCGGACACGGAACGGTCGCCAAGGAGTTTCCGCGCCGCAGCCTCGTCCTCTTTCAGGCGGTCCGAGAGGAAATCGACGATATCCACAAATTGAGCGTACGCGTCCCTTGCAGTGGCGGAAATGCCCGCCTCGCCTAAGCCGGGTCGGTTTGCTTTTCGCGCTGGAGCTCGACGGCGGCGGCGGGCGACGAGGCGACGGCGGCGGCACGGGCTGAAACCGGGACTGCCGAAGCGGCTCGGGCCGTGACGGGGATGTTGACGTGGGGGAGGGCGGCAACGTGAGGGATGGCGTTGAAGTGGCTCCGGGACATGCTGCCGAACTCGTAGGCGGTCTCGGCGTGCTCTGACAAGTCCACGCCAGCCACCTCGGCTTCGTGGCTGACCCGGAATCCAACGGTCTTGTGGATGACCAGGGCGATGATCGCCGTCATGATTCCAGATACTGCAAGGGTGACAAGAATGGCGACGATCTGCGCCACGAGCTGCTGGAGTCCGCCTCCGTAAAACAGTCCTCCGCCCTTGCCGTTTACCGGCAGCGCGATGAATCCGAGCGCGAGCGTGCCCACGAGCCCGCCACCAAGGTGGACGCCCACGACGTCGAGGGAGTCATCGAAGCCGAACTTGTGTTTCAGGTCGACAAACACGGCGCAGGCTGCGCCGGCCACCAGACCCAGGCCAAGGGCTGCGGCTGGAGCCACGTTGGCGCAGGCCGGAGTGATAGCCACGAGGCCGGCAACGACGCCGGATGCGGCGCCCAAGGATGTGGGGTGGCCGTGCCGGATCTTCTCGGTGACCAACCAGCTGAGCATGGCACCAGCCGGGGCTACAAGGGTGTTGACCCAGATCAAGCCGGCCTGCGCCGACGTCGTGGCCGCGCCGGCATTGAAACCGAACCAACCGAACCACAAGAGGCCGGCGCCAAGCATGATGAAGGGGAGGTTGTGCGGGCGGTGGTTCGGGTCTTTTCCAAAGCCGTGCCGCTTGCCCAGGATCAACGCTAGGACAAACGCGGCAGCGCCGGAGCTGATTTCCACCACTGTGCCACCTGCGAAGTCAATCACCTGGCCGAAAACCGAGCTGATGGCTCCGCCGGGGCTGAGCAGGCCGCCGCCCCAGACCATGAAAGCCAAGGGACAGTACACGAGGGTGATCCAGATGGGGACGAAGATGACCCAGGAAGTGAATTTGGCGCGGTCGGCGATAGCGCCGCTGATCAAGGCCACGGTGACGATAGCGAACGTAGCGCTGAAGCCGAGCTTGATGAGATCGGTGGAACCGACCAAGTCCGCCGAGCCGAAGCTGCTGAACGGGTTACCGAAGATCCCCAGTACGCTCTTGCCGCTGATCATCGAGTAGCCCCACAGGATCCACACGGCGCCTACGATTCCCGCGGAGATGAAGCTCATCATGATCATGTTGAGGGAGGCCTTGGCCCGGGTCATGCCGCTGTAGAAGAGGCCGAGTGCCGGGGTCATGAGCAGTGCAAGTGCCGCCGACACCATCACCCAAACGTTTTCCGCAGTGATATCCACGTGCGTTTCCCTTCTTATCGGAATGCCTAGGAGGGCCGCCGTAGCGTGGCCCCGTTCTTCCCCTGCCCAATATTTCCGGTTCCGTGTTTCAAGCAATGCGAGGAAAAATTGCGGGGACGTTACATAACTTGCCTCGGCGTGAAGAACGCATGACGGGCATGTTTCGGGAATGTTAACGGCCCCCCGGCGGGGACGCGAGGCCACCTGGAGAGGGTGGCGAGGATCCCCGTGATTCCGCGGATTCCCGAGTCAACGGAGGTGAAATCCTTTCACCCGGCCGGAATTCGGGACATTTCTCGCACGTGAACGGCGGCTCACCGCACCGAAAAGGATGTTTCAGCCGAACGCTGGCGCGTCACGGGTACCGGGCGCACACTTAGCCTGTGAAGCCGTTTCTCCTGCTCGCATCTCGCGCCGAAGACGCCGCCGCCGAGGAAGAGTACCAGGCGTATCTTCGTTTTGGAGGGCTCGCTCCCGAGCAGCTACAGCGCATCCGAATGGAGGCGGGGCCCTTGCCGCCGCTCAGGCTCTCCGACTATTCCGGCGTGATCGTGGGAGGCAGCCCCTTCACTTCGAGCGACCCGCCGGAGCACAAGAGCCCGGTCCAGAAACGGGTGGAGAAGGAACTCGCGCAGTTGCTGGACACGATTGTTGCCGCCGACTTTCCCTTCCTGGGGGCCTGCTACGGAGTGGGAACCTTGGGACTTCACCAGGGGGCCGTGATTGACCGTACCTATGGTGAAGGACTCGGCGGGGTAACCATCAAACTCACAGCGGAGGGCATCCAGGACCCGCTCCTCCAAGGCATATTCGAGCGCTTTGTCGCCTTTACCGGCCATAAGGAAGCCTGCACGGTCCTGCCGGGGCACGCGGTGCTACTCGCTGGTTCGGCCGCCTGCCCGGTGCAGATGTTCCGGATCAAGAAGAACCTTTATGCCACTCAATTCCATCCGGAGCTCGACGCCGAAGGCCTCGTCACGCGGATCGACACCTATCGCCACGCCGGATACTTCCCGCCTGAGGCTGCTGAGCAGCTGATGGCCGACGCCCGGAAGATCACGGCGACCGAACCAATGAAGATCCTCGGCAACTTTGTCCGCCGGTACGCGATTCCCCAATAACGTCGGAGGAATGAAGCACAATGGGCCCATGACTTTTGCAAACGTAGGAAGCCTCGGCACGAAACCCGGCCAACGCGACGCCGTTGTGTCCATCCTGCTCAGACCGAAACCGGAGCTCCGGGGCGCGGGCTGCCTCCTCTATGAGGTGGGCGTCAACGAAGAATCGCCGGACACGGTCTTTGTCTGCGAACTCTGGGAATCGGCGGAAGCACACCAAGGTTCGCTGAAGCTGGACAGCGTCCGGGCCGCGATAAGTGAGGCAATGCCACTGCTGTCCGGTGAGATGGGCGGCACCCGGTTCACGGTATTGGGCTCGCCGATCCGTGACGCCTGATATTCACCCAGGCGACACGTGGCTGATGGACAGGATTTTCATAGCTCTCACATAGCTGCGGTAGCTACGGTTGGTTCATTATGGAAGAGCGAGAGCCCCGTCGTCCCGGCCAAGGGTCCGGACGAAAGAGAAGTCGGTGGAACAGCTGGAGTCCCCGCCGACGTCGATCGGCCTTGCTGACAGCCTTCGCCGCCATTCTGGCCTTGACCCTGACGGCCACGGTCTACTCGGCTGCGCACGCCCGCTCATCCGTCTCCCGAACCGTGTCGGCGGTAGCCAGCGCCACGCCGTCGGCAGCTGTTCCAACCGCCTCCCCGACGGCAGCGGCCCCGACGACGGCAGCCGCCGCACCGCCGTCGACCGCGGCCGAGACTCCGAGCGCCGACCCAGCCGTCGCCGCTCCCGCAGCCGCAGCGCCGGCCGCGCCGGCTACCGGCGTGACTCCCGCGTTGGACTCGGAGATCAACGCCATCATCGACGCGAACAGCCAGTACCAGATCGGCGTCACCCTGATCGACCTGTCCGATGGCTCAAGCCATCAGTACGGGGTCCAGGCGCCGTTCGAGGCAGCAAGCACCGCAAAGGTCCTGGCTGCCGCCGCGTACTATCACCTCGTCGAAACGGGCGCAGTGTCCCTTGACGATCCCTTGGGCGACTATACGGCTGGATTCCAGATCAAAGAGATGATCCAGGACAGCGACAACGACTCCTGGTCCTTGATCATGGACGCGGTTGGCTTTTCGGAACTCCAGTCCTATGCCGCATCGATCGGCGTCAGCTATGACCCCATGAACAACACGCTGACTCCAAGCGAAATGGCAAGCATCATGGCCGGGCTCTACGGCGGGAAGCTGTTGAACCAGCAAGACACCGCACAGCTCTTGTCCTACATGCAGAACACAAACTACGAATCGCTCATCCCCGCCGCGGTGCCAGCCGGAATCACTGTTTTCCACAAGTACGGACTGCTCGACGACGAACTCCACGACGCCAGCATCCTCACCAACGGGACCAACTCCTACGCCTTCGTGGTCTACACCAAAGGCCAGGACGAGAGCGATATCCCGGCCCGCACCGACATCTTCCACCAGCTCACCCAGGCTGTGGTGAACGCCCTGTTCTAAAGGGAGGCGTTCCTACCTTCAGCATCATGACGCCGGCCGTGCAGTCAGATTGACTGCGCGGCCGGCGTCCTTGTTCCCTTATGGGCGCTGAGCGCCTGTCGCGATGCTATCTATATACCTCCCTTCTGCATGGGGTCGGGCCAATTTCCTATGATCCGGCCGGTTGATGTCTTCGTGGCCCGGATTGCGTGGTTGCTACTGGTTTGGACTTGCATTGTCTTTCTCCTGACTGAGACTTGGTCCCGCGCTGTTTAGCGCAGATGGTCGTGCCTGCCACGGGGACAGGGTTGACCTGTTCAGTCGGGAGTTGACCCCGGATCGAACGCAGGTTCGGCTGCGGGGACTTGCCCACCGTCGGGGACGGGGCTGCTGTGGAGCGGTGGCGCCAGTGCACGTTGTTCAGGGAGGTCCGCCGCGCCGTTGGCGGCCGAGCCGCCTTGCGATTCCGACGTCGAGCCAGACTCTTGGGGCGGTGCCACCGGAGGGAACTGTTTGCCGGGCGGAGGGCCGCCCGGAAGCTGAGGCATTTCCGTCGTCGCCAGCACTGCCGGGGGCAGGACAACAAGGTCGGCCAGAATGAATCCGGGGATCCGCATGCTCGTCGCCGCTCCGCGTCCGGGGATTGGCAAAAGCGTGGGATATGCCAACGCGTGTTCGCTTTCGGCCCGAGCCCTCAACGGAACGCCCGGGACGGCGCCGATTGGAAGGCCTCGTCCCGGAGGATCCAGGACACCAGGCAATGGCGGCAATGGCGGCGGCAAGGCCGGCCCTGGAGGCAGTTGGGGTACCGAAGGCAACCCGGGCAACGCCGGAATTGTGCCGACCACCGTATCAACCAAGGAGCTCGCGGGATCGGTGAGCGCGGTCACAAGGCGAGTCGCCGTGGAGCCGGGCAGTTGGCTGACCACGGTTCCGGGAAGGGCAGACACTTGCGTCGGACTAGGAATGGCGGACAACAGGCCGTGGGCCACTGGCCCGATCGGATCGGGCAACGGGGACGGGAGCAGGGAGGATGAAAGGGGAATGGTTGGAGCTGAGGGAACGGCAGGGACAGCCGGAATCGTCGGCAGGACGCTAGCTGCCTGCGAAGGACCGGCCAGCCATAGCAACCACGCCAATGCGCCAAAAACGGCGAGAAGAACGGGGCGAACCAAAGAAACGCGACGGCACCCCAGAGACCCAGCCAAACACGCCACCTCCCCAGTGCGGTGTTTGGATATTAAGGTACGCCCGTCCGGGGCGACAGTAAATAGCTAAGCACGCTTAGTGACCGAACTCCGGAAGGATCGCCAGGTGGGACGCGGCATCGACGTCGGGGCGGAGATCCCGGTCCTGCACGTCGGCGGGCAACGATAGACCGGCGTCGAGGGCTTTTCGGAACCGAGGACTCGTAAATTCTCCTCGTGTCCTGCCCTGCAGCCTGAGCGCCCGCGATGCGCAAAGGAGTTCGATGCCAACCACCGTAGAAAGCGCCCGCACGGTGGAATCCATGCGGGAGCTGGCCACGCTCGCGAAGCTGGCATCCTCTTCGGCGCCCAACGAGAGCACCACGGTTTGCAGGCTCACGGGCTGGGCATTGGCCCGAATTCGGCCCACCCCTGCGGCTGCCACGTATTCCAGCATCATGACGCCGGACTGGCCGGCGTCGTCGCCCGCAAGGAATCGGTGCAGCCCCGTGTACGCCGGGTCGCAGAGCAAGCTGATCCTCCGAAGGTTCGTGGCGCACGCCGCACCGATGGCCAGTTCCAGGGCATCAATGCGGCGGGCGAGGTTGGTCATCTGGAAGAGGCCGTGGTGGGCTACTCCATTGCTGCCCTCCTCTGCGGAACCGAACACGAGGGGGTTTTCATGACCGGCCACAACCAAGCGTTCCAAAAGGGTACCGAGCGCGTCCAACTCCTCGACCACCGAGCCGAGGGCCTGAGGCAGGGTGCGCAAGCAGTACGGGTCTTGGATCCTCGCAGGCGCACCGCTGCCTTCCACGAGGCCGAGCAGAACCCCAGCCACCTCGGTGACTGCGGGCGAATCAGCTGCCCGCGCGACTTCAGGGCTCAGTGCCTCGGGATTCCCGGACATTGCAGCGAAGGACAAGGCGCTCACCGTGGTCAGGTTTTCCACGAGCGTGGCGAGTCTTTGGTGGGCGAGTGCGGCCTGGGCGATGGTGAGCGCGCTGGAGCTGATGAAGGGAAGTGCATCCTCGGTGGCCCAGGTGTCCAGAGGCGCGGGGACGTCCTGGCCCTCCATGGTGGGGCGCTCGCCGAGGAGGGTGAGGGCCGTTCCCGCCAGCGCGGCCAGGTCCGCCGTGCCGATTCCGCCGAATTCCCGCACCTCCGGCAAAGCGTCGGCGTTGAGCATGTCCACCACTGCGTCGGCCACAGACGGGCTGATGCCGGACGAGCCCGCGGCAAGCTGGGAGAGCCTGATGACAAGCATGGCCCTGACGGTTTCCCGGTCAAGGACGCGTCCGGCGTCGACGGCATGGCTGCGCAAGAGGTTCAAGCCGTGGACGTTGGCGTCCTTGTTCGCGGCGTCCAGTGCCACGGAGCGGTTGGCCCCGACGCCTGTTGACCGCCCATAGACGGGTCGGGACAGTGCCGTCGCACGAGCGGACCGTTGGGATGCGGCCATCCGGTCAACCGCCGACGGCGCCAACGTCACCTTTGTTCCGCCCCCTGCCACGGCCACGATGTCGCTCAGGTGCAGCCGTTTGCCGTCGATTTCGATCATGGAAGTGATCCTTCCTCAGATGTGCAGTTGACCTTCCCAACTAGCTTGCAGTTGTTGTCGTTTTGGGGTCCCATAACGACATCTAATGCGAGTTAGTTGGGGGTGTGGGGTCTGGTTAGTTGGTTTCCGTCATGGTTGGGGTCCATGGGGATGCGGACGCCGCGTTCGTGGGCGACTTCGATGGCGCGGTCGTAGCCGGCGTCGGCGTGGCGGATGACGCCCATGCCGGGGTCGTTGGTGAGGAGGCGTTCGAGTTTCTGGGCGGCGAGCTCGGTGCCGTCGGCGACGGAGACCTGGCCGGTGTGGATGGAGCGGCCGATGCCCACGCCGCCGCCGTGGTGGATGGAGACCCAGGTCGCGCCGGAGGACGCGGCGGTCAGGGCGTTGAGCAGGGGCCAGTCGGCGATCGCGTCGGAGCCGTCCTTCATGGACTCCGT
>NZ_JBYSXD010000051.1:0-34083 GCF_058781865.1 Arthrobacter sp. FW306-1B-F12A | reverse complement strand
CTCAAGCGGCGCAACAGCCGCTGCGGAAGCCAACGGATTCGCCGCCGACCAGTACATCCCCTGGACGCACATCACCTTCCCCGCGGCTCCCGCCGGGCCTGCGGTCTCCACCACCCCGGCCGACACGCCGGAATCATGGGGACTGGCCGACGGCTACACCGCCGGATACCCGGAAGCCACAGGAACATCCTTCCCCGCCATCCCCCAAAGACCCTCGTCAACCAACGACGGGGCAGGCAACGACGGGGCAGCCCTGGCAGCCGCGAACGCCATCATGCACGCCGCCAGCCAAGCAGCCACCCAAGCAATCGCCAACGCCAATACGGTGCGCCAATCCACGATTGGCGACAACAAAATCAACGGTGACGCCGCCAGGGACGCGCTCCTGGGCACATATCCGGGAGCCGAAACAGAAGTACCATTGTCTGCGGGCGATCTTGGCGTCCGAGTGCTGGATATCCTGACCTCAGATGGGCATGCTGTTGAGTCGAAGATCGGCCGGACCGGGATGCGTGCCGCGATACAGGTCATGAAAGACAGCTACCTCGTCGCAAATTCCGATGCCGTCAAGAGCGTCGAGTGGGTCTTCGGCAGGAGCCCAGTTACTGGCAAGATAGGACCGACGCAACGTCTGCGACAATTGCTCGATGATTACAACATTCCGTGGAGACTGAACGAATGACAGCAGACTGGACCGACTATCCCCTGTTCACCGTCGTAGGGGTCGGTCTTTCCTCGAAGCTCTCCCGCGCCGACGCGCAGGCGCGGCACAAACACAGCATGGCCGTTAAGGAGAAACGAAAAGCGGTACTGGCCGAGCTGACGAAGCGAAACGGAATCGAGCTGGAAAACTCCTATCAGTGCTTCAACGACCTGAATGTCTGGTTCCGGGACAACATCAGCCTCGAGCCCGGACACGACGACAAGTTGCTCGCAGAATGGTATAGCTTTACGACAGACCTCAACCTGTACATGGGTGATTGCTTGATTGAGCGCTATCCATGGCTGCGCTGGGCACTCCAAACAACGAGCAAGCGCGCTTCCTCGTACCAGTCTTCGGTCATCCGCGGTTATCGACAGAGCGAAATAACCCACGTCGAATTCAACTTGAACTTCGCCCGATGGGGTCTTGCCTATGTGACGGACCCGCATTATCGAGCAAGTGTTTTCGCCGGTGCCTTCATCAATGGAGAAGACCTGACAGCAAAGGATCGACTTTCGATTAGAACCGCGATCGTGGAATCAGAGACCCGGTAGGAGACTGCTGAAAAACGAGGTTGTGGGGCGGGATCCAGGCTCTGACGACTTTCTTTTCGTTCGTCGAGCTGCGGCACCAGGTCGAGATGCATGCTCTGGCCGGTCGGGTCGTTGAGTGCCCGATCGACGAGATGAACAAGCCCCGCGGCTGTAAGCAGGCTGCGCTGCGGATCCCGCCCACGGACGCCGACGCCAACCCGGACAACCCCTGGCTGGTCTGGGGCAACTACCTCGCCCACCGGATCGGCGAGGCCCAGGGATGGTCTCGCCGGTTCCGGTTCGAGGTCCAACGATCACTGCGGATCCTGCTGTCTTTGCACGTCGAAGGCGATGTGGTGTTCTACACCGCGATGTTCGACGCCCTCCGTCGACTGAACCTCAGCTGCGACCGCACCACCGACGTCCTGACCGAGATGGGCATCCTCGTCGACGACCGGAGATCGTGCTTTGAGGACTGGCTGGACGGCAAACTTGACGGCATCGCACCGGGCATCGCCCGCGAAACCGAGACCTGGCTGCGGACCCTGCGAAATGGCGGGCCCCGCGGAGAGCCACGCAATATCGGAACGGTCTGGCAGTACGCCAGAATCGTGCGCCCGGTGCTGCTGGACTGGTCGCAATGGCACGACCACCTGCGCGAAATCAGCCGAGAGGACGTGCTCGCCGTCCTGGACGTGCTTCACGGCACAGCCCGCCAGAGCACGCTGATCGGTTTGCGGTCGCTGTTCGGCTTCTGCAAGAAGAACGGCATCGTCTTCCGTAACCCGACCAGCCGCATCCGGGTCGGCAACCGCGTCTCGAAGCTCATCCAGCCGCTGGGACACAGCCAGATCCAGCAGACCGTCACCAACGCCACCCGCCCCGACGATAGCCTGATCCTCGCGCTAACCGCCATCCACGCAGCCCGCGCCGGCGCGGTCCGCGCCCTGCAGCTCGACGATATCGATCTCGGCGAGCAGCGCCTCACCATTGCCGGCCGCACCCGCCCGCTCGACGAGCTCACCCACCGGATCTACGTGGAATGGCTCGACTACCGCCGCACCCGCTGGCCCAACACCGCCAACCCCCACATACTGATCAACCAGATGACCGCAATGGAGACCGGCCGGTCAGCGGATACTGGATCGACACCGGATTTCGCGGCCAGGACGTCACCTTGGAACAGCTGCGCATGGACCGACAACTCGAAGAAGCACTTACCCACGGCCCTGACCCGCTCCACCTCGCAGTCGTGTTCGACCTCGACCCCAAGACCGCCATCCGCTACGCGAACTCGGCCCGGCAGCTACTGCAAACCCCGATCGAGTGCGACACTACGGGTTGAGCCGAACCCACGGGTCGATCCCTGGTCCTAGGCGGAAGAGGCCCTCGGGTTCCCACCGAGGAAACCTCAGTTTCGCTGAACCCACGGGAGCCTCGGGACTCGAATAGTAACGACGTGAAATTGCACGCTAAGCCTTTGGCGTCAGTTTGGGGTATACCCCAACCAGACGTAAACCCCGCGTGCAACGATGCCAATGGATACGTGTCAGGCTGGGGTTGAAATTGACATTTCTTGACACATGGTTGGCAGGCTCTTAGAGTTGCCCTGACACTACAGGCGGGGAACAATGACTGGCCAGACTTTCGGCTACGTACGGGTCAGCTCACTGGACCAGAACACGATCCGGCAACTCGACAGCGAGCAGCTCGACCGGATTTTCATAGACCGGGCGTCGGGGAAGGACCAAAACCGCCCGCAGCTGGATGCGTTGATCGATTTCGCCCGCGACGGCGACACCGTCCTGGTGCACTCAATGGACCGCCTGGCCAGGAACATCGAGGACCTGCGCGCCATCGTCCGCCGGCTGACCGACAAGAAGGTGCGGGTCCGGTTCGTGAAGGAGAACCTGACCTTCACCGGAGAGGACACCGCGATGGCAACGTTCCTGCTTTCCGTGATGGGGGCGTTCGCCGAGTTCGAACGGGCCCTCATCCGGGAACGACAACGTGAAGGGATCACCCTTGCCAAAAAGGCCGGCGTCTACAAAGGCAGAGGCAAAGCGCTGAACGCCCTGCAGGCGGCCGACCTGGTACGACGTGCCGCCACCGGCGAAGCGAAAGCCGCACTCGCCCGGGAATTCGGAGTCAGCCGCCAAACCGTCTACCAATACCTTCAACCAGGACCCAGCAGGACGCCACAGACGAAACCTGCAGGCATGAACTGAGCAAATGGACGCATTGTGCAGGACGAGTACGGAAATCCCGCCGCTCAGCAGTCCCCTGCACAACCCCTGAAAATCAGCTCACCCGTGCAAGAGACTTGGGCATGACAGCCCCGCCCACGAAACCAAACCTGACCGTTCCAGACCCCTTCAAGAGGAACCGGGCCTAGATTGCCCTTGACGACACTCTCAGGAGTACCGGGCCTTCTTCGGGGGCGACGCAGTCGTAGTCTTGATGCCATGACAGCCGCACACGTGACCCTCTGTTTTCTCCTCCGCGAGGTCGATGGCGGCCGGGAGGTCCTTCTGGGACGCAAGCGCACCGGCTTCGGCAAGGGCAAAGTAGTAGGCGTCGGCGGCCATGTGGAGGAGGGCGAGACCGCCGTCGAGGCGATCTGCCGGGAAGTCCGCGAGGAAGTCTACGTCGATGTTGAGCCGGACGACCTGGTGGCCGCGGGAACTGTGGACTTTGTTTTCCCTGCCAAGCCCGAATGGAACATGTTTACTACCGTGTTTCTTTCCGAATCCTGGGTGGGGGAGCCTTCCGAGAGCGACGAGATCACGCCCCAGTGGTACCCGGCGGAGGACCTGCCGGTAGCTCACATGTGGGCCGACGCCGAGCACTGGCTTCCCGCGATGATGAATGGCCGGCGCATGGATGTGCGCGTGGTGCTCGCAGATGACAACGAGAACGTGGCCGAGGTCTTCCACGCAGACTGGAACAACGACGGAGCAGCAGCTGGTGGGTCCGCGCGGAATTGGGTGCCCGGGCTGTAACCTTGGGGCGTCTTGCGGAAACTTACACGATAGACGCCCACTTCGGGCGCTAACCGACAAAGGGGGAACGGTGGATTCCAGACAGAAGATGCGGAGACTGAGAATCATCGTGTTGGTGGCCCTTGCCGCAGCGGTCCTTGCAGCGGGATTCCTCGTTGCCGCCAACCTTGGGTCCCAGGGACAATCCCGGAGCGGAAGCCAGCTACCGGCAACAGCAGCTACGACGGCCCCTGCGACGACTGCCCCATCGGCGTCGGCCACGGCCTCGGCTTCAACGGCCGCTACGGAAGAACCGACAGCATCAACACCAGCGACGGCGGGCTCCGGGTGGACGAGCTTCGTCAGCACCAGCGCCCACGTGCAGTTCGATCTTCCTTCGGGATGGACGGCCGCCGATGTTCCAGCAGGCACCGCCAGTAATCCCGCATCCGGAATCCAGGTGAGCGATGAGTCGGGCAGTGTGGTGGCGAAGTTCTACTACGGCACGGGCGGCGGCGTAGGCGGGGCATGCGGGCCAGGAACGTACAAGCAAAAGGAGCTCGACACAGCTGCCACGTCACTAAAGGGCCAGTGGGTGACCACCGCCCAGGCCAGGTTCTCCTACCGCGTGCTGGATCAGACGGCCCAAGGCAAGGGCGTCGGCTATCAAATCGGTCTGGTGGACAAGTCCAGCGGGGAAGTGCAGGACAGCTGCCTGATGTACTCCTTCGTGGCCGGCGCTCCCAAAGGCACGCTGTCTTTCGCCACGGACGGGCCCCAAGCCCTTGGCGCCCGCACCTTCAGCACCATGGCGGAAGCCACGCAATACTTGCAGACACCGGAATACCAGAAGCTCAAGCGGATGATCACCAGCCTGCAGCTGACTCAATAGCGACTGGAACGACGGCGGGCCGGCCTGGGCCCACGCGAAGCCGGGTTCCCTGGCCGAGCTTGCGAGGTCAGGGGGCTCGTGGGGAGGTGACCGGCCCGCCGTCGTGCAGGTGGAACTACGGCAGGTGCCGTTCGTCCACGCCGTTGTATTCGCTGAGCGGGCGGATCAGGGAGTTTGATCCGAGCTGCTCCATGATGTGTGCGGTCCATCCGGTGATGCGGCTGGCGACGAACAGCGGGGTGAAGGTCGGAGTGTCGAATCCCATGAGGTGGTAGGTGGGTCCGGCGGGGTAGTCGAGGTTGGGCTTGATCGCCTTGGCCTCGTCCATCGCCTGCTCGAGGCCGTTGTACAGGCCCAGGATCTCGGGCCGGCCGTAGTGGGCGATCATCTTGTCCAGCGCGGCCTTCATGGTGGGCACCCTGGAGTCGCCGTGCTTGTAGACGCGGTGACCGAATCCCATGACCTTTTTCTTCTGCGCGAGGGCGTGTTCCATCCAGGTCTTCGCCCGGGAGGCGGCGTCATCGAGCGATTCCTCGGTGCGGATGCCGATTTCCTCGAACGTGTGCATGACGGCCTCGTTGGCGCCGCCGTGCAGCGGGCCCTTGAGGGCGCCGATCGCCGCGGTGACCGCGGAGTGCAGGTCCGAAAGGGTGGAGGTGACAACCCGTGCCGTGAAGGTGGAGGCGTTGAAGGAGTGCTCGGCGTAGAGGATCATCGAGACGTTGAACGCCTTCACGACCTCGTCCACCGGGTCCTCGCCGAAGGTCATCCACAGGAAATTGGCGGAGTAACCCAAATCGTCCCGCGGTGCCACGGGTTCGATTGTTTGCCCGTCCGCGCGCCGACGGCGTTGGTCGTAGGCGACCACCGCCGGCATGGCGGCGAACAAGTCAATGGCCTTGGCCATATTGGCCTCGGGCGTGGAAACCTCGGCGAGAGGGTGCCGGGCTCCCAGCACCGAAGCGGCCGTCCGGCAGACATCCATGGGGTGGGACGTCGTCGGCAGCGCATCGATGACCTGCTTCACCACCGGGTCAAGGGCGCGGCCCGCGCGCTCGCGGGCAGTGAACTCAGCAAGTTCCTCCGGAGTGGGCAGCTCGCCGTTCCACAGCAGGTAGGCGACTTCTTCGAAGCTGCATTTGGCGGCGAGTTCCTGCACGGGGTAACCGCGGTACAACAGCGAGTTGGTGTCCGGGTTGACCTTGGAGATCGCGGTGTAGTCAACCACGACGCCGGCCAGGCCTTTCTTGATCTCAACAGCAACCATGCTGTCCTCCTTCGTTCGTCGGCAAGCACTCCGGAATAGCCGGATCGCCTGCATCCCTTGGTTGATCCAGTTACCGGCTGAGCCCAGGAACCTGGAAGTTGAAAACGCTCGTGTCGAAGTGGTTGTAGGCCTCGTAGTCCACGAGGTCATAGAGGCGCGCACGGGTGAGCATGTTCTCCACCTGCGCCTCCTGCGTTCCAGTGGCCTTGATCGTTTCCAGCGTACGCTCTGCAGCCCCCATGGCAATGCGGAGCAGGGTGACGGGGTAGATCACCATGTTCACGCCGACGCCCTGGAGTTGTTCCACGGTGAAGAGTTCGCTTTTGCCGAACTCGGTCATGTTGGCCAGGATCGGCACATCCACTGCATCACGGATGGCTTGGAACTCGCTGAGATCTTTCATGGCTTCCGGGAAGATCGCGTCGGCGCCGGCGTCGACGAGTGCTTTGGCGCGTTCCTGGGCGGCCTGGATGCCGTCGACGGCGCGGATGTCGGTCCGGGCCATGATGAGGAAGTTCGGATCCCTGCGGGCGTCGGCCGCTGCGCGGATGCGCTTGGCGGCGGTGTCGACGTCGACCACGTTCTTGCCGTCCAGGTGCCCGCAGCGTTTGGGGTTGAACTGGTCCTCGATGTGGCAGCCGGCCAGTCCGGCGTTTTCGAGTTCCTGGATGGTGCGGGCCACGTTCATCGGTTCGCCGAATCCGGTGTCCGCGTCCACGAGGCACGGGAGCTCGGTCATGCGGGCGATCTGCCCTGCGCGGGTGGCGACCTCCGTGAGGGTGGTGAGTCCTATGTCCGGCAGGCCGAGGTCGTTGGCGAGGACGGCACCGGAGATGTAGACGCCGGGGAAGCCCTTTTCCTCGATCAGGCGTGCCGAGAGCGGGTTGAAAGCCCCGGGGAACTGGGCGATGGTCCCGGAGTCCAGCAGGTCCCGGAGCTTGAGGCGCTTCTGCTCCGGGGTGGTCTTGGAGTAGAGCATCTTAGAAGAGTCCCTTTGGTGCGGCGGCGAGGTCGATGACGCCGGGGGCGGCGGTGATGTTCAGCTGGTCCAGTTCGCCCGGGCCGAGGTCCGGGAGGCGCTCGACGGCGGCGAGGAACCTTTCGATCTCGGCCTCTTCCACCAGCCCGGCCGCGAGGGTGCGGAACTTGTCGATGTATTGCTGGCGGGCGAAGGGCCGGGCGCCGAGCGGGTGGGCGTCGGCGACGGCGATCGACTCGGTGATGACGGTGCCGTCGTTGAGGGTGATGACCACGGTGCCGCCGAAGGCCTTTTCCGCGATGTCCAGGGAGTGGTAGCGGCGGGTCCATTCGGGGTCTTCCACGGTGGTGACTTTGTGCCAGAGTTCCACGGTGTCCGCCCGGCCGGCGCGTTCGGGGCTGTAGGAGTCGACGTGGTGCCAGGAGCCGTCCTGCAGGGCGACGGTGAAGATGTACGGGATGGAGTGGTCCAGGGTTTCCCGGGACGCGGTGGGGCTGTATTTCTGGGGGTCGTTGGCGCCGGAGCCGATCACGTAGTGCGTGTGGTGGCTGGTCTTGATCAGGACGGAGGCCACGTTGGCCGGGTCCGTGGCTTCGGGGTGCTCACCGTGGAGTTTGCGGGCGAGGTCGATCCAGGCCTGGGCCTGGTATTCGGCGGAGTGTTCCTTGGTGTAGGTGTCCAGGATGGCCCGCTTGGGCTCCCCGGCCTCGGGCAGCGGGACCTCGTAGGAGGCGTCCGGGCCGTCCAGCATCCAGGCGATGACGCCGTCTTCGCCTTCGTAGATCGGCACGGGGGAAGTCTGGCCGCGCATGGAGCGGTCCACGGCTTCCACGGCCATCTTCCCGGCAAATGCGGGGGCGTGGGCCTTCCACGTGGAGATTTCACCCTTGCGGGACTGCCGTGTGGCCGTGGTGGTGTGCAGGGCCTGGCCGACGGACTGGAAGATCGTCTCGACGTCCAGGCCCAGCAGGGTGCCGATGCCCGCGGCGGCGGAGGGGCCGAGGTGGGCGACGTGGTCGATCTTGTGCTTGTGCAGGCAGATGGCCTTGACCAGGTTGACTTGGATTTCGTAGCCGGTGGCGATGCCGCGGATCAGGTCCTTGCCGCCCGCGCCGACGTGCTGGGCAACGGCCAGGATCGGCGGGATGTTATCGCCCGGGTGGGAGTAGTCCGCGGCCAGGAACGTGTCGTGGTAGTCGAGTTCGCGCACGGCGACGCCGTTGGCCCAGGCGGCCCACTCGGGGGAGACCTTGTCGCTGATCCCGAAAACACTGGAGCCTTTGCCGTTGGTGGTCGGTGCGTGGGTCAGGGCCTGCGCCCGGGCGGCGATGATCGGGGCCCGGTTGAGGGAGGCAACGGCGACGGAGGCGTTGTCGATGATCCGGTTGATGACCATCTCCGTGACGAGGGGAAGAACGTCGACGGGGTCGGCGGCGACGGCGGCGATCTTGTGCGCCAGCTGCTGCTCGCGGGGAAGGTTCTCTTCGCTCTTGTAGACGCGGACGTGGTTGTTCTTCACCATGGTGCTCCTTTTAGTGAGGTGTGTGGGTGGCTTTGACGTGGGAAAGGCTGCGGTGCAGATGGACGGTGGTGGCGGCTTCGGCGAGCCGGGGGTTGCCTGCCGCGATGGCTTCGGCGATCGCGGCGTGCTCTGCCGCGGCGGCTTGGAGGCGTTCGGCGTCGTCGGCCGCGAGGCGGCGGACCCGCACGAGGTGGACGCGCAGGGCCCGCATGGCCTGGGCGAGGTAGGAATTGGAGATGGCCTCGTCGATCGCCTCATCCAGCCTTCCCACGAGGGCGTAGTAGTCGTGCCGTGCGGGGTCGCTGTCGTTGAGCATCTCCGGGGCCCGGAGGAGCTCGGCGTGGAGCCGCTCGAACACCGGGCGTTCGCCGCGCACCGCGGCCAGGGCGGCGGCTTTGCCTTCCAGGGTTTCGCGCAGCTCGAACAGTTCGTCGATGTCTTCCAGCGAGATATCGGTGACGACGACGCCGCGGCCGCCTGCCGCCGTCGTCAGCCCTTCCGCGCTGAGCCGGCCCAGCGCCTCCCGGACCGGCGTGCGGGACACGCCCAGGCGTTCGGATTGTTCCACTTCCGCGAGGACCGTTCCGGGTGCCAGGCGCCATTCGATGATGTCTTCGCGCAGGGCCGCATAGGCTTTGTCGCTGGCACGCATGGACCCTCCTTCACTGGGTGGACGTCCTCAGTGTATACATAAACAGCGATCAAGCCTAGCTTTTCTGGCGAATGCTCGCCCGATGATCGATCTGTGTATACATCCACCGGTGAATTGTGGACTAACTCCGGTTCCAGCGGTACTCGTTCTCCGGACGTCCCGGAGTGCCGTATCGCGCATTCCGCGTGACCATACCGGCGTCGGCCAGGTACTCGAGATAGCGGCGTACTGTAACCCGGGACATCCCAAGGGCGACAGTTGCCTCGCTTGCGGACACCGGCCGGCCAAGGCTGGCCAGGAGGTCTTTGACGGACTCCAGGCTATGGGCGGAAAGCCCCTTGGGCAGTGGGACTTCGGTGGGTGCGCGGAGGCTGGCAAACGCCTGGTCCACATCGCTTTGCGATGCTCCGCTCGCCCGGGCGCCCGACGCCGGTGCGGCGAGTTGTTCGCGGAAGGCGCGGTAACTGGCGAGTTTGTCCGCGAAGGTGGCGAACGTGAACGGCTTGATGAGGTACTGCACCACGCCGATCGACACCGCGCTCCGGACAATGTTCACTTCCCTGACGGCGGTGATGGCGATGATGTCCGCAAGGAGTCCCGAAGCGCGCATTCGGCGGGCAACATCCAGGCCATGCAGATCCGGCAGGTTCATGTCCAGCAGGACGAGGTCCACCGGCTGGCCGGCAACGTGGAATTCGTTGAGTAGCCGTAGGGCCGACTGTCCGTCCGGGGCCGTTCCCGCGACGGTGAAACCGTCGATTCGGCCCACGTAGACGCCATGGGCATCGGCGGCGATGGGTTCGTCCTCGACAACGAGGACGCGGATTTCGGTCATTCGGCTTCTTTCCTGGAGTCCGGCACCGGGAGCACTACGCGGAAGAACGCGCCGCCCAAAGCGCTCGTGGAGTCGCTGATGGACAGCGTACCGCCAAGCCGCTGCACAGCTTGCCGGACCAGGGCGAGGCCCACGCCGCGGGAAGGGGCTCCGGGCTGCCCGGCCTGTCCGATTCCCGCCGCCTTGGTGCTGTATCCGTACTGCCAGACGTCGTCCACGATGCCGGGATCGATCCCGTGGCCGGAATCGACAACCGTGAAGGTGGTTCCTTCAGGTCCGGAGTCGATGCCCAGTTCCACTTTGCGCGGCGGGGGAGCGGCGGCTGCCGCGTCGAGGGCGTTGTCCAGCAGGTTTCCCAAAATCGTCACAAGGTCCTGCACTGCCAGGCCCTGGAGGCCGTCCCCGCCGGTCACTGTGACCGTCAGCTCCGCTCCGCGTTCGTGCGCCTCGGCCGACTTCCCCATGATGAGCGCGCTCAGGACGGGCTCGTCCACTGACGCCACGAGGTGGTCGGTCAGCTGTTGACTCAGTTCCAAGTCCTTGGTGGCGAAGTCCAAGGCATCGGAGGTACGCCCGAGCTCCATGAGGGACACTATGGTGTGCAGCCGGTTGGCGTGTTCATGAGTCTGTGCCCGCAAGGCGTCAGACAGGGTCTTCATGGTTTCGAGTTCACTGCCCAGGGACTCGATTTCCGTCCTGTCCCGGAGCGTGGCTACGGTCCCGAACACCGCAGGCCGCTGCCGGCCCCTCATGCCGGGCGGCCCCACTGCCGGCGCCTGGTTCACCACCAGGATGCGCGAGCCGGTGAGGTGGATCTCGTCGTGCGCCGTCCGGCCGGACTCGAAGAGGCGGTGGAGGCTGGGATCGAGTGGCAGATCAGACAAGCGTGGGGCGGCTTCCGCCGCGGGATCGACATCGGACCGTTCCAGTCCCAGCAGTTCCGCGGCCTGGTCGTTGTACATGACCACCCTGCCGCCGGTGTCGATCAGGACCACGCCTTCGCGGACCGAATGCAGGACCGACTCGTAATACGCGAACAACTGCGCCAATTGCTCCGGTCCCCAGCCCCTGGTGACCGAGCGCAGGTACCGCCCCAATAGCCACGAGGCCAGGGAGCCGCCTGCGAGCATGGCCAGGGAGATACCGATGATCGCCGTGAGTCGTGCTGACACGGCGACATCCACGGTGCGCACCGTGACACCCGCCGCCACGAGGGCCCGGACTTTGCCGGATGGATCCTCCACGGGGACGATGGTGCGCACGGACGGGCCCAGGGTGCCGGCGGTGACTTCGGTGAATGTCTGGCCGCGGAGGGCAGGATCGATGGTGCCGATGTACGGTTTGCCGATTTCGTCGGGGTTCGGATGGGTCCAGCGGGTCCGGTCCGGAGCCATGATGGTGATGAAATCGGCATGGGCATTGGCCGTCACCACCTGGGCGTACGGCTGCAGGGTGGCCGATGGATTCGGCGTGCCGGCTGCTTGGAGCACGAGCGGATTGGCTGCGATCGCGGCGGCCACTGCCTGCATGCGCTGGCCGGCGTCGTTGTAGGCCCGGTCCCTCGCGTCCAGGAAGGCAGCCGTGCCCACGATGGCGGTGAGCGCCAGCACGAACAGTAGATTCGCCACAAAGAGTCTGCGGGCAATGCTCCAGCGTTGGATCACGTGCTCCTTTCTGCGGGCCATCCTGTGACCAATATGAACGCAACAGTGATACATGTCACGCCGCGCCTAATGATGGGTATCACAGCAGAGCGACGCAGGGACATTTTGCAGGGACCACGGCGCTTTCCAGAGTATCTATAAGGAGCAAAGCCATGACCTCTCAAAGAGGAGAGATTGCACCCGCGAAGGCCGGGCGCAAGGGGCTGGACAAGTCGCACTACCTCTACATCGCCGTGATCGCCGCAGTTGTGCTGGGCGCCGTCGTCGGCTTGCTATTCCCGGAAGTGGGTAAATCCCTCAAGCCCTTGGGTGACGGCTTCATCAAGCTCATCAAGATGATGATCGCCCCTGTCATCTTCTGCACCATCGTCCTGGGCATCGGATCGATCGCCAAGGCTGCCACGGTTGGCAAGGTCGGTGGGCTTGCACTCATCTACTTCCTGGTGATGTCCACCTTCGCGCTCGCCATCGGTTTGGTCGTTGGCAACATCATCCACCCGGGCGAGGGCCTGAAACTGATCCCGTACGACCCCAATGCGAAGGCTGCCACGAACAGTACCGCCGATTTCCTGCTGGGCATCATCCCCGGAGACATTCCGGTCCTGCCGACGCTCCTGGCCGCCATCCTGGTGGGCTTCGCGCTGCAACGCATGGGGTCCCAGGGCCAGCCGGTCCTCAAGGCAATCCAGCACGGGCAGGCACTCGTTTTCCGGATCCTCATCATGATCATGTGGCTGGCTCCGGTCGGCGCCTTCGGTGCGATCGCCGCAGTGGTCGGTGCCACCGGCGTGAAGGCAATTTTCGGAATGCTCACCCTGATGGTTGCGTTCTACATCACCTGCGCGCTGTTCATCGTCGTGGTGCTCGGCACCTTGCTCCGGGTTGTGGCAGGCGTCAGCATCTTCCAGCTGATGAAGTACCTGGCCCGCGAGTACCTGCTCATCTTCTCCACCTCGTCCTCCGAAGCGGCGCTGCCCAGGCTCATCGCCAAGATGGAGCACCTCGGCGTTTCCAAGCCGGTTGTTGGTGTCACGGTGCCTACCGGCTACTCCTTCAACCTCGATGGAACTGCCATCTACCTGACCATGGCCTCGCTGTTCGTCGCCAACGCCATGGGTATTCCGCTGGACCTCGGCGCCCAGGTATCGCTGCTGGTCTTCATGATCATTGCGTCCAAGGGAGCGGCCGGCGTTTCCGGAGCCGGCCTGGCCACCCTCGCCGCGGGCCTGCAGGCACACCGGCCCGAACTGCTGGGCGGCGTCGGGATGATCGTCGGCATCGACCGCTTCATGTCCGAAGCCCGCGCTTTGACCAACTTCACGGGCAACGCCGTCGCCACCGTGTTGATCGGTACCTGGGTCAAGGAAATCGACCGCAACCAGGTCACCAACGTCCTGTCCGGTGCGACGCCTTTCGACGAGTTGACCATGATCAGCCACCACGCTGAACCCGAGGTGAAAGAGGCCGTGGCGGCTTAGTCCGGCACGCCGTTTGGAAGCATCCATGCAGGCAAGGCAGGAACCCGCCAAGGGACCTGCCTTGCCTGCTTTTGATTGCATGTTTTACGGTACGCGGGCCCAACCTTCTACCTCAGCTAGAAGGTAAAGGCTCAAATTGCGGGCAATGTCAAGTTCCGCAAAATGCCGTGTCGGGCGCTGTAGCCTAGGTGGGGAGCAGTGCTGGTGCTGGAGACAGCCGCAGGAAATGACCGTCGTGGAGAGAGTGGATAAATACGTGAGCAGCGAACGGGGAACAACTACGCTGGAGGGCACGGATTTCGATCTGGAAGACGCCGTCATGGGGCCAACAGGCCGCCCGTACCGCGACTTCCCCGAACCCGCGCCGCTGGCCTCGCATGGCCCGGCCCGGGTCATCGCCATGGTCAACCAGAAGGGTGGCGTGGGCAAGACCACGTCAACCATCAACCTCGCCGCCGCGCTCGCAGAATTCGGCCGTCGCGTCCTGCTCGTTGACTTCGATCCGCAGGGAGCCCTTTCCGCAGGCCTGGGCGCGAACCCGCACGAGCTCGACCTCACCGTTTACAACGTCCTGATGGACCGCAAGGTGGACATCCGTGACGCCATCCAGAAGACCGGCGTCGAAGGCATCGACCTCCTGCCGGCGAACATCGACCTCTCCGCCGCCGAGGTCCAGCTGGTCAACGAGGTAGCCCGCGAGCAAGTGCTTGACCGCGCCCTCAAGAGCGTCGAGGACGATTACGACGTCGTGCTCATCGACTGCCAGCCGTCCCTAGGCCTCCTGACGGTCAATGCACTGACGGCTGCGCACGGCGTCATCATCCCGCTGATCTGCGAATTCTTCGCCCTCCGCGCGGTAGCACTGCTCGTCGAAACGATCGAAAAGGTCCAGGACCGCTTGAACCCGCGCCTTCAAGTGGACGGCGTGCTCGCCACGATGTACGACGCGCGCACCCTGCACAGTCGCGAAGTCATTTCGAGGCTCGTGGAGGCGTTCGGGGACAAGGTCTTCGAGACGGTCATCAAGCGTTCCATCAAATTCGCCGACGCCACGGTCGCCGCGGAGCCGATCACCAGCTACGCGGGAAACCACATCGGTGCCGACGCCTACCGCCGCTTGGCCAAGGAATTGATTTCGCGCGGCGGCGCACCCTAGCCCGCGTGGCAGAGCCACTCACCCCTGAAGCCGGGCCCGTCCTGGTGGGCGACGCGCCGCTGTCGTACTCCTCCGGGAGTAACTCGGACGACGCCGGGGCCCCGCCTTCTGGACGGAAGGCCGGCTTTGAGGTCCGGCTGGCGAACTTCACCGGCCCCTTCGATCTCCTGCTCGGCTTGATCTCCAAGCACAAGCTGGACATCACGGAAGTTGCGCTGGCCACCGTCACGGACGAGTTCATCAAATACATCCGGCGGTTGCAGGAGTTGGGGGAGGACTGGGCGCTGGATGAGGCCAGCGAATTCCTGGTCATCGCCGCGACCCTCCTGGACCTCAAAGCCGCAAGGCTCCTGCCGGCGGGCGAAGTGGAAGACGCCGAGGACATTGCCTTGCTGGAAGCCCGGGATCTTCTTTTCGCCCGGCTCCTGCAGTACAAGGCCTTCAAGCAGGTGGCTGCGATCATGTCCGGCACCTTGGAGTCCGAAGCCCGGCGCTTCCCGCGGCAAGTTGCGTTGGAAGGGCATTTCGCTGCAATGTTGCCCGAGCTGATTTGGCGCCACACGCCCGAAGAGTTCGCCGCGCTGGCGGCCAAGACCCTCGCGCCGAAGGACAACACGCCAGAGGAAGTCGGGCTCGACCACCTTCACGGAACACCCGTCAGCGTCAAGGAACAAGCCGAGATCATCGGGTACCGCCTGCAGCGCGGCCAGCCACAATCCTTCAGGGCGCTGATCGCGGACGCTGAGTCCACGCTTGTTGTCGTGGTCCGGTTCCTGGCGCTCCTCGAGCTGTTCCGCGACCGTGTGGTGGCGTTTGACCAGCCGGGTCCGCTCGCAGAACTGACCGTCCGCTGGACAGGGCGCCCCGAAGGGTGGAGCAGCGACAATGTGAGCGACGAATACGAGCAGGTCGACCAAGGAGAGGAACCGCTGTGAGCGAGCAGGATACAGGCGGGGACGGCCTCGCCGAGCTCGAGGCCCTGCCCGGAGGCGCCCGCGCGGCCCTCGAAGCCGTCCTGATGGTGATCGACCAACCGGCCACCGCGGAAGAGCTCGCTGCCGGGCTCAACGTGACGGTCGCCGTCGTCGAGGATTTGCTGGAGGGACTGCGGCAGGAGTATAGCGGCTATACTGTTAAAGCCCCGGGCAGGGACGCTGATGACTTGCACATTGATGCACGTGCCAGCGCTGCACCCCGGGGTTTTGAGTTGCGGAACGTTGCCGGCGGGTGGCGGATCTATTCACGCGCGGAATTTGCCGACGTCGTGGGCAGGTTCGTTCTCGAAGGCCAGACCGCGCGGCTGACGCAGGCAGCCCTTGAAACCATGGCGGTCATCGCGTACCGGCAGCCGGTTTCCAGGGCCAGGGTGTCGGCCATCCGCGGGGTCAATGTCGATTCAGTCGTCAGGACCCTTGTCCAACGCGGGCTGATCGAGGACTCGGGTACCGATCCTGAATCGGGGGCCATCCTTTACCGGACCACCTCGTATTTCCTCGAGCGCATGGGCATTGGCTCGGTGGCGGAACTGCCTCAATTGTCCCCCCACCTTCCGGGGCTGGAGGGCATCGAGGAGTTCTTCGACGCCGAACGCATGTAGCCGCGGGAACCCGCGGCGGCAGGCAAGGCAAAACAACTCAATATTGCAAGGATCTACAAACGCCCGGGCTAGTAGCGGGCAGAGTTCACACAGGGCAGATATCCTCTGTCCGGCTGGCTAATGTTGAGAAAGAACAAGCCGGCCACCATAACAAAAGGACGGGTCATGACACAGGCGGGACGCCAGGGTTCACCACGTAATAGTTCGGGACGAAACAATTCCGGACGCAACGAGTCGCAAGACTCAGGCCGCAGCAGCGCCGGCCGTACAGGAGGCAGCGGCTTCGGTGCCGGCCGGGGTGGCGCAAGCCGAGCCGGAGGCGCCTCCGGAGGCAGTAAGCGCAGCTTCTCCCCGGGCGGAGAACGCCCCTTCAAGCCCAGTCGTCCGCGTGAAGAGCGCCCCTTCGATCCGGACAACCCCACGTCGGCCGGAGGCTACGGGCGTCGTGACGACGCCGGCCGACAAGACGCAAGGCCGGCCAAGGCCCCCCGGAAGCCAGGCTCAAACAAGCCCGGCTTCGGCAAGGCTCCGGGCACCCCGGGCGCATTGAAGCCCAAGGCCAGCAACAAGAAGCAGTACGCTTCCCGCGCCTTCGGCAGTGAGCGCTTCGGCCAGAACCTTGGCCCGATCCGTAAGCCCCGCGGCCGCCGCGGCGAGGTGGCGCAGTCCGAGCAGCACGACGCCGATGGCGTGCGCCTGCAGAAGGTCATGGCCCAGGCAGGCGTGGCTTCCCGCCGCGTGTGCGAGGAAATGATCGAGGAAGGCCGCGTCGAGGTCAACGGCCAGCTCACCACCGAGCTCGGCATGCGTGTGGATCCCGCGACCGCCGTGATCCACGTGGACGGCATCCGGATCCAGCTCGATGACACCATGCTCTACATGGTGTTCAACAAGCCCAAGGGCGTCGTCTCCACCATGGAAGACCCCGAAGGCCGTCCCTGCATCAGCGACTTCCTGAAGTCCGCCAAGAACAAGGGCGAGCGTCTCTTCCACGTCGGCCGCCTTGACGTCGCCACTGAGGGCCTGCTGCTGCTGACCAACGACGGCGAACTCGCCAACCGCCTGACGCACCCCTCCTACGAGGTGCCCAAGACGTACCTGGTACAGGTCCGCGGTCCATTCCCGCAGGGCGTCGGTGCGCAGCTTAAGGCCGGCATCGAGCTCGAAGACGGCATCGCTTCCGTCGACTCCTTCAAGCTCGTGGACTCCACTCCGGGCCACGTGCTGATCGAGGTTGTGCTGCACTCCGGCAAGAACCGTATTGTCCGCCGTTTGTTCGAAGCCGTAGGGTTCCCCGTGCTTCGCCTTGTGCGCGTCAAGATCGGTCCCATCGGCCTGGGCGACCAGCGCCAGGGCAGCATCCGCAACCTCGGCAAGCAGGAAGTCGGACACCTCCTGGCCTCCGTAGGACTGTAAGGCATGTCGGCATTCCACTCGCACGGCCGGGGCCACCTTGACGGCCCGGTGGTCGTTTTCGGCACCGGGCTGCTCGGAGCCAGCATCGGTCTCGGCCTGCGTGGCCGGGGTGTCTCGGTGTTCCTTTCGGACCCCTCGCCAACCAACCAGGCCGTCGCCGTGGATATCGGTGCGGGCAGGCCTCTGTCCGAGCTTGCGAATCCGCCCCAGCTGGTTGTCGTCGCGGCGCCACCGGACGTGACGGCCGACGTCGTCGAGCGTGCCCTGGGTGAATACCCGGAGGCCGTTGTGGTGGACATTGCCAGCGTCAAGCTGGCAATCCAGGCCGATCTCCGTGCGCGTGGAGTGGACCTGTCCCGCTACGTGGGGACGCACCCGATGGCTGGGCGCGAGAAGTCGGGGCCCGTCGCTGCCCGCGGCGAGCTCTTCACGTCCATGCCCTGGGTCCTGTGCCCGTCCGACGAGACCAGTGCCGACGCGCTTCAGACTGCGCGTTCCCTTGCCGGGGACTTGGGGGCAATAGTCTCCCAGTTCACGGCGGAGGAGCACGATGAAGCCGTTGCGTTGGTGTCGCACTTGCCCCAAGTGATGTCATCGCTTCTCGCAAGCCGTTTGCAGGGGACACCGCTCCACGCGCTGTCCCTGGCCGGCAACGGGCTGCGGGACACCACGAGGATTGCTGCCAGCGATCCCACCCTTTGGGTGCAGATCCTTGGCAACAATGCGGCCAAGATGGTGGATATCCTCCATGGTGTCCGTGAGGACCTCAACCGTCTGATCGGTACCTTGGAGGATCCCACAGCCCCCGGTGCGCGGCTGGACCTTGCCCAGCTCATCAGCGAAGGCAACGCCGGGCAGGCCCGGATCCCGGGAAAGCACGGCGGACCCCCGCAGGCATATTCATGGCTTACAGTTCTGGTAGACGACCGGCCCGGACAGATCGCCAGGCTGTTGACGGAGATCGGCGAGATCGGCGTCAACGTCGAAGACCTCCGCCTGGATCACTCGTCCGGGCAGAACGTTGGCATGGTGGAACTTTCAGTCATGCCCAACAAACATGACCTCCTTGTTGAAGCCTTGACCGACCGTGGATGGCGGGTACTCCAGTAATGACACGTGAACTATTCGGTCCGGAGACCGTAGTACGCCCGGGCAAGCCGCTCGTTGTCGCCATCGACGGCCCGTCCGGCTCCGGCAAGTCCAGCGTCAGCAAGGAAGTTGCCCGGCGCTTGAAGCTCGCCTATCTGGACACGGGTGCGATGTACCGTGCTTTGACCTGGTACTGCCTCAAGACCGGCATCGACCTCGCCGACGGTGCCGCCGTCGAGCAGGCCTCAAAGGATTTGCCGCTTGAACTGAGCACCAGCGCCAACGTCGAATACGTCAGTGTTGCCGGGGTGGACATCACAGAGGAAATCCGCGAGCCGAGGATCTCCTCGTCCGTCAGCGCCGTTGCGACCACCCTGGGTGCCCGCAATGAACTGATTCGTCGACAGCGCCAGCTGATCGAACAGCACCACCGCCGCATGGTGGTGGAGGGACGGGACATCACCACCGTCGTCGCGCCCAACGCGGAGGTCCGCATGCTGCTGACCGCCAGCGAGGAAGCGCGGCTGCGGCGCCGCGGCCTCCAGTTGGGCGGGACGCAGAGCCAGGAGCAGCTTGCCGCCCAAGTGATCCACCGCGACGCCAAGGACTCCACTGTGGTGAACTTCACCCAAGCGGCCGACGGCGTCGTAACGCTGGATTCCTCGGAGCTGGACTTCGAAGAAACCGTCGAAACGGCACTGAGCATTGTGGGCAAGGTCATCTACGGTGACTGAAGCCCGGCTCCCGGCGCGCTGGACCATGATGTGGAGCCGGCCTGTTGGCTGGCTGTTGGACCATGTCCTGTACCGGACCGCGATAACGGGACGTTCCAATGTTCCCAAATCCGGCCCGGTCATTTTCGCGGGCAACCACATCAGCTTCTTGGACGGGCCGGTGATGTTCGGCGCGGCTCCGCGGGCCATGCACATCCTGGTCAAGAAAGAGATGTTCAAGGGTTTCCTTGGACGGGTGCTTCGTGCCTCGGGGCAGATTTCCATCGACCGCTCCGGTGACCGCTCGGCTCTCCAGCTCGGAAAGAAAGCGCTCGACGCCGGCCGTTGCGTGGGGATTCTCCCTGAAGGAACGCGGGGGAGCGGCACCGCCGGCAACATCAGCAACGGCGTCGCATGGCTCGCGCTGATGTCCGGGGCCACAGTGATTCCCGTGGCTATCCTCGGAACGCGGATCGGCGACGAACACCGTGACTCCATTCCGAGGCTGCGCCGACATCTGCACGTCAGTTTCGGAGCCCCCTTGAATGTGACCCGCAGAAATGGCGAGTCGGGGCGTGTTTCAATGGACAGGGCGGCCGCGGAGATCCGCGCTGCGCTGGCTGGACACGTCCAGGATGCCGTCAAGACCACCGGTCAGTCCCTTCCGGGGGACTAATGCACCGGCCCACAGCCAATGCAGCACCGCCAAGAAGAAGTAGCCGGGACGCCGGCAGATCACCACTAAGGAAAGTGCAATGAGCGATACGACTCACAAATCCGGCAACATCGGAGCCGGCGACGACGAATACACGCCCACCGGCACCGACCAGGTGGCTGAAAACCTCGCCGCCCTGGACGACGACGAAGCCGAACTCCGTGCAGCCTCCCTCCGGGCGGGCCTGGAAGACTACGACCTCGACGAGGACGACGCAGCCCTGCTGAGCGGACTCTACGACGACGAAGGCGACGACGGCCCCCTCAAGCTTGACCCGGTCCTGGCCATCATCGGCCGCCCCAACGTCGGCAAGTCCACGCTGGTGAACCGCATCCTTGGCCGCCGCGAGGCCGTCGTCGAGGACACCCCGGGCGTTACCCGTGACCGCGTCATGTACTCGGCACATTGGAACGGCCGCAACTTCACGCTGGTGGACACCGGTGGCTGGGAGCACGATGCCAGGGGCATCCACGCCCGCGTCGCCGAGCAGGCCGAGATGGCCGTGGAACTGGCCGACGCCGTGCTCTTCGTGGTGGACTCCGCCGTTGGCGCCACTGCCACGGACGAAGGCGTCATGAAGATGCTGCGCAAGTCCAAGAAGCCGGTCATCATGGTGGCCAACAAGGTGGACGACTTTGCGCAGGAAGCGGACTCGGCAACGCTCTGGGGCCTTGGCTTCGGCGAGCCGTACCCGGTGTCCGCCCTCCATGGCCGCGGCGTTGCCGACCTCCTGGACCACGTCATGGACACCTTGCCGGAGTTCTCCACGGTGGAAGGCGTCGAGCGCTCCGGCGGTCCCCGCCGCATTGCCCTCATCGGCCGCCCGAACGTCGGCAAGTCCTCTTTGCTGAACAAGCTGGCCGGCTCCGAGCGCGTGGTGGTTGATCCCCTCGCCGGGACCACCCGCGACCCCGTGGACGAATTCATCGAACTCGGCGGCCGCACGTGGCGCTTCGTGGACACCGCAGGCATCCGCCGCCGCCAGCACATGGCGCAGGGCGCGGACTTCTACGCCTCCCTGCGTACGCAGGCCGCGCTCGAAAAGGCGGAGGTCGCCGTCGTGCTCCTGGCCGTTGACGAGGTGCTCAGCGAACAGGACGTCCGCATCCTGCAGCTCGCCATCGAGTCGGGCCGCGCGCTCGTCCTCGCGTTCAACAAGTGGGACCTGCTCGACGACGAACGTCGCCGCTACCTTGAGCGTGAAATCGAGCAGGACCTGGCACACGTTGAATGGGCTCCGCGCGTCAACATCTCCGCCAAGACCGGCTGGCACAAGGACCGTCTTGTGCCCGCACTGGACCTCGCCTTGGAGAGCTGGGACAAGCGCATCCCCACCGGACGCCTCAACGCGTTCCTGGGCGAGCTCGTGGCTGCCCACCCGCACCCGGTCCGCGGCGGCAAGCAGCCGCGCATCCTGTTCGGCACCCAGGCGTCCAGCCGTCCGCCGAAGTTCGTGCTCTTCACCACGGGCTTCCTGGACCCCGGATACCGCCGGTTCATCACCCGCCGGCTGCGGGAAACCTTTGGCTTCGACGGCACGCCGATCGAGGTCAACATGCGCGTCCGCGAAAAGCGCGGCAAGAAGCGCTAATTGAGACGCGCATCACAGATGACACCCGCCAAGGTGGCATTGAGAACCTCGAACATCGTGTAAGCTTTTTGAGGTGGTTCGGCCGGACTGCTTAGGTGAAAACCTAGGCGGAGAACGGCAGGACTGACGGGCTGTAGCGCAGCTTGGTAGCGCACTTGACTGGGGGTCAAGGGGTCGCAGGTTCAAATCCTGTCAGCCCGACCAGAAAGCCGTGGGAACTCTAGGGTTCCCACGGCTTTTGCGTTAAGCGTTGGTGTTGCAGTGAGTGCGTGGACTCCGCTCATCTGAAGGGATCGTCAGCGCTGGGATGTCGGATTCTGCTCAATCACTCGAATGGATTAACTTCGGACCCGCGAAATCACGAGGGCGGCAACTTCGGCGAAGAGAGTGATCCAGCAGAATCCGACGGTGTTCCCGAGATTCTCGCCCGACCTGAACACGCCGTCCTGACCTTCTTTGACGGGCCAAGGCGTTGAAACGACGTGACTCGCGGTGTCGCAAGCGCTTTCCCAAACCAAAGAAGGTCAGGATGGCGCATGCATCGAGGTGCGGAATGATCCAGCAGAATCCGGTGCTGTCGGAGGAAGGCGTACTCATTTCCAAGGCCATGGGCACAGACCGCGAGAGATCAATTTGCAGCAGGGGACAACTTGGCGGGCAATTCCAAAGGTAGCTTGACGCCGAGGGCGCTTTCTAAATGGTCCTTTTTGAGATCTGTGTTTCACCACAGTTTGCGCTCGAGGTATGTATGACGCTGACAGTGACCAAGGCTTAGGCTTTGACAAGGCTTATTGGAAGCACGGAATCAAGAGTGTCGCGGCCGTTAAATTCGTGATGGACGGGCCTGGTACCTGGCAAGGAACCGATTGGACCACCACAGCTTATGGAAACAAGATCCGTTGCAAGTAAGGATTACCGGTCCTCGTACTATGGCCAATGGGTTGGAGGTACTCTCGGCTCGAAGACCGCTTACTGTCTTGGTTACACTGTTTGCCCCTGCTGTCTACGTGTTGCACCACCCCCGACTATCATTGGACGGTGAGTGAAACCCTGCCCCCTTGCCCCGAATGCGCCAGCGAATACACCTACGAGATGGGCGCCTTGCTGGTTTGCCCCGAGTGCGCCCACGAATGGTCGCCGGTCGCGTCTGATGAAGCGGCATCAGAGTCCACGGAGATTAAGGACGCCGTGGGCAATGTGCTCGCGGACGGGGACACGGTCACTGTAATCAAGGACCTCAAGATCAAGGGGAGCGCCACGGCCATCAAGGTCGGAACCAAGGTCCGCAACATCCGCCTCGTGAACGGCGTGGGGGATCACGACATCGACTGCAAGGTGGACGGCTTCGGCCCCATGCAGCTCAAGTCCAGCGTGGTCAAGAAGGTCTGACGCGCCCCCAAAGGCAACCCCAGTCCCAAAGACAACAAACCCCCGCCGTTCCACTGGAGGAGCGGCGGGGTTCGTCGTTTCGCGACTCCCCGCACGGGAAACAAACCTCAAACCCCCTGCAGCGCCCCCAACGCCTTCACCAGCGGCTCGAGCTCCGGCACCGATTCAGCGGCCGCCAGCGATTCCGCAAGGGTTTCGTCGTGGACCGGACGAGCCGCCAGCAACAGCTTCTGGCCGGCCTCGGTAAGCTCCGTGTAGATGCCGCGCCGGTCGTCCGCGCACAGGATCCTGGTCAGCAGTGCGCGGTCTTCAAGCCGGTTCACCAAGCGCGTCGTCGCGCTGCTGGACAGTGCTGTGGCCCTAGCGAGCTGCTGCATCCTCATGTGCCAGCCATCCTGGCGGCTCAGAGCGTCCAGCACGGCGTACTCGACCACCGAGAGATCCGCGGCGGACTGCAGCGCTTTCTCCAGTGCTGCCTCGATATTGCCGTGCAGCGCAGCGAGAGTCCGCCACCCCTGCGCGCGCACCTCAACGGCGTCGTCCTTGATGCCCATGTCTCCCGAAACTCCTGCCGATTGATGAAGAATCCAGACGCACGCAAAGTAGTTGCTTGCGCAATTACATGGCGTGTGCAACTATATATGCAGCGTCTGCAACTAATATTCTACGGTTCTCGGCGGCGCACTTCCACTCTCACGGGAATCCATCCCCACAAAGGAGCAACAACATGCCCGCAGGGTTGATCGCCCTTGCCCTGGGCGGATTCGGCATTGGCTTGACCGAGTTTGTCATCATGGGCCTCTTGCCCGAGATTGCCGCTGACTTCGGAGTCAGCGAAGCGGCCGCAGGGTGGTTCATCACCGGCTATGCGCTCAGCGTTGTTGTCGGCGCCCTTCTTGTGACGGCGGCCGTCACCCGCCTGCCCCGCAAGCCTGTGCTCATCGGGCTCCTCGTCCTGTTCATCGCCGGCAACTTCCTCTCCGCCATCGCGGACAGCTACCCGGCCATGCTGATAGGGCGCATTGTCGCCGCCCTCTGCCACGGCGCGTTCTTCGGTATCGGCTCAGTGGTGGCGGCCGGTTTGGTTCCGGCCCACAAGAAGGCGGGAGCCATTGCCATCATGTTCACGGGCCTCACCGCCGCCAATGTGCTGGGCGTGCCCTTCGGAACGTTCCTCGGCCAGAACTTCGGCTGGCGGTCCACGTTCTGGGCTATCACCATCATCGGCGTTGTCGCGCTCATGGGCATCGCCCTCATGGTCCCGCGCACCACGGAAGGGACCGCGACCAGCAGCCTCCGCAGCGAGCTTGGTGCATTCACGTCCGGCCAGGTGTGGCTGTCCATCGTCGTCACGATTCTCGGCTTCGGCGGCATGTTCGGCGCCTTCACCTACATCGCCTTCACCCTGACCGAGGTCTCCGGATTCGATCCGCACGCCGTCCCGTGGCTCCTCGTCCTGTTTGGGGCCGGGCTGTTCGTCGGCAATATCGCCGGCGGCAAAGCGGCCGACAAATCCATCGACAAAACCCTCATGGTCATCCTCGCGGGCCTGGCGCTGGTGCTCGTGTTCTTCGCGCTCACCGCCGCGAGCCCCACGGCCACCCTGTTCTCGCTGGCACTCATGGGCGGCTTCGGCTTCGCTACCGTCCCGGGCCTGCAGATGCGCGTCATGCACTTTGCCGCCACCGCTCCCACCCTCGCCTCCGGCGCGAACATCGGCGCCTTCAACCTGGGTAACGCCCTCGGCGCCTGGCTGGGCGGCGTCACCATCACCATGGGCCTGGGTTATACCTCGCCGATCTGGGCCGGGGCCGCCATCACCGTAGCGGCACTGCTCGTCATGATCGCCGCCGCGGCGGCGGCCCGGCGTGGGGGAGCGGCGCAGTCCGCTTCCGCACCGCAAGCAGCCCCCGACGTCGTTCGCGAACCTGAGGAGGCACCGGTCGCCTAGGCGAACCGCAAGGAAGCCCGCCACCTGTTTTTCAAGGACAGCGGCGGGCTTCCGGGGGTTCAGGAGCCGTCGCTGCTGCCGCGTTTGGCCAGGATCTCGCCGTTGGTCTGGCACGTGGGACAGTACTGCAGGGAAGTCCCCACGAAGGCCACCTCCCGTACGGTGTCCCCGCAGACCGGACACGGCTCTCCGGTCCTGCCGTGCACGCGCATCGAGGCTTTCTTGGCGGGCTTCAGTTCGTCGGGCAGCTTGCCTGCGTATTCCCGGGCCGCTCCCGCGAGTATGTCCTTCATCGTGGTGAAGAGGCGCTCCACCTCCTCCGGCTCCAGCGACGAAGCGTGGGCAACCGGAGACAACTTCGCTGCGTGGAGGATTTCGTCGCTATAGGCATTCCCGATACCCGCGATGAGTTTCTGGTTCTTCAGGACCCCCTTGACCTGCTGCCGCTTCGTGAGAAGCCTGCTGAACTGCTCCAATCCGAAGGCCGGATCGAGGGGATCCGGGCCGAGCTCGGCAATGCCATGGACTTCCTCGGGCTGACGAACGATGAAGAGGGCCAAACCCTTCCAGGTGCCCGTGTCGGCAAGCGTGACGTCGTAATCGTGGCCATTGTTCGAAAAGCCCAATTGCGCGGCGAAGTAGCCGGCTGTCGCGGTCGCTTCAGTGTCCCGTTGGTTGTCGGCGAACCATAGCCAGCCGGACTTCGCAAAACTGACAACCAAGTAGGCGGGCTCCGCATCGGCGCCCTGGGATACGGCAACCATCTCGAAAACGACGAATTTCCCCCGCCGGCCGACCGCTTCGACGGTCCGCCCGATCAGCGATTCATGGGGAATATCCGCCATTTTCAGGGCGAACGCCGATGGCAGACGGAACTGCGTGAGCCGCGCCCCGGACAGTTGCTCGTCCAGAAAGTCGGTCAAGGCGGTGATTTCGGGCAGTTCCGGCATGATCGCGCTCCTCCGACGGCGTTGCAGGACTATGCGGCTCGAGTCTGCTTCCAATCATTCCAGACACCTGTGGGGAGGGGGCATGGATGTGCTTATACTTTCAGCGGTGGCCGGATGACCGGGCCGCCGTCGTGGTCCGAAATGTCCCGATGAAAGGCGACTCATGAGCAACATTCCTGCCGATCTTTCCTACACCGCCGAACATGAATGGGTCAGTGCCCCGAATGCAGACGGCGTCGTGCGCGTCGGCATTACGGACTTCGCCCAGGATGCACTCGGCGATGTCGTGTACGCCCAGCTGCCCGAGCCCGGCACCACCGTGAAGGGCAACGACGTCGTGGGTGAAGTCGAATCCACGAAGAGCGTGAGCGACATATATGCCCCGGTCAGCGGCGAAATTATTTCCCGCAACGAGGCTCTCGACACCGACTCTGCCCTGATCAACTCGGATCCCTACGGTGACGGCTGGCTGTTCGAGGTAAAGCTTTCGGAAGCTGACGCCATCGAGACCCTTCTCAGTGCATCAGAGTACGAACAACAGGTAGGCTAAATGGTATCTGGCCCGCCAAGTCGGTTCTCCCCGGAACGCCGGGAGCGACGGCGGCGGGCCAGCGACCTGTTTGGCCCGGGGGAACCGGGCAGTTGCGTAACCGGCAGTTTTGTCAACTGCCGGCGGATGAGGAGGATTTCCATGGTTGGCGGCAAGCGGAACCACGCCCGGGACGAGCACGGTGCTGTAGAACAGCCAACCTCGGAGACCACCTCAATCCAGCTCACGCCCGTGCGCCACCACGAGCCGGATGCCCGTCCGCCGCTGGCCGCCGAGGAGCGCGCCGCGGTCCAGGCATTGCCTCCTGGATCGGCCTTGCTGATTGCGCACACCGGCCCGAATGCCGGCGCGCGGTTCCTTCTGGACTCCGACACCACCACCGCTGGCCGCCACCCGGATGCGGACATCTTCCTGGATGACGTGACGGTTTCGCGCAAGCACGTGGAATTCGTGCGTACCCCCGAGGGCTTCGAAGTGGTGGACACCGGAAGCCTCAATGGCACCTACGTCAACCAGGACCGGGTGGACAACGTCCTGCTCAAGAACGGCAGCGAGGTCCAGATCGGGAAGTTCCGCCTCACCTACTACCTGAGCCCTGCCCGCGCAGCAGGCCAAGACTGATTCCGGGTACGCCTGTGGCACTGCCCCAGCCGGAACGGCGAGGACCGCAGGTCCTCAACATCGGGGAGGTCCTCGCCCAACTCAGCGACGATTTTCCCACCATGACGGCGTCCAAGATCCGTTTTCTTGAGGAAAAGGGACTGATCAATCCGAAGCGCACTCCTGCCGGGTACCGGCAATACGCCGAAAGCGACGTCGAGCGCCTCCGCTTCGTGCTGGCCCTCCAGCGTGACCAGTACCTGCCCCTGAAGGTCATCAAGGACTACCTTGACGCGATCGACCGTGGCGAGCGTCCCGAAAACCTCCCGCCGGGCGTGTCGGTGTCCCCACGGATTGTCTCGGACGAACTTGCGGCCGAGCTGCAGGGCCGCGCACGCGCCCTGAGCGAGGAACAGTTGCGGACGGAATCCGGGGCCAGCGTCCCGCTCTTGCAGTCCCTCCTCAGTTACGGGCTCATCAGCCACGTCAACGGCAAATTCGACGAACACGCCCTTCAAGTGGCGCGTGCCTGTGTCCAACTTGAAAGCCACGGACTTGAGCCGCGGCACCTCCGTCCGTTCCAGGCCGCGGCCGAGCGCGAATTCGGCTTGGTGGAGCGCGTCGTCGCTCCTCTGACGTCCCGCAAGGACGCGGCATCGCAATCCAGGGCTGCTGAAGCCGCCCGGGAAATCAGCGAACTCTGCCTCAGCCTGCATCGAGCCTTGGTGCAGGACCGTATCTCCCGTATGGACGCATGATGATTGAGGTCGAGATCGTTGGAGTGCGGATTGAACTGCCTTCAAACCAGCCTCTGGTCCTCCTCCGTGAGATGCACGGGGAACGCCATGTCCCTATTTGGATCGGCACGCCCGAAGCAAGCGCTATCGCCCTGGCCCAGCAAGGCGTGGTGCCGCCCCGGCCGATGACCCACGATCTGATGATCGACGTCGTTGAAGCACTCGGCCACACGATCATCAGCGTGAACATCGTCGCGGTCGAGGACAACATCTTCTACGGCCAACTCCAGTTCGACGACGGCACCGTAGTGAGTTCCCGCGCTTCCGATGCGCTGGCGCTTGCCTTGCGGGCGAAATGCCGCATCTGGTGTGCCGACGCCGTCATGGAAGAAGCCGGCGTCCGGATCACCGAACACGACGAAGGCGAAGACACCGAGCCGGGCCCCGAAGTTGACGAGGAACGGGAATTGCGCCGCTTCCGGGAGTTCCTGGACGACGTAGAGCCCGAGGATTTCGAAGGCTGAAGGTAGCCTAAGGTTAAAGTTGAGGGTGAAAGTTTCGACACGATCTGAAAATGCCCGGACGTCTTTGACCTAAGGCTCCCGCACGCCTAACGTCGAAGATATCAAGTTCCCGTTGCATGCAGGTCGCGCGCAAGTCACACTGAAAGGTGCGGACGCGTTGAAATTACACGAGTGCATTTCCCCTTTCGTGTTGCCCCCGTATGCACCATCCCCAAGGGAACTTCTGACAAGGAGGGTCACGTGAGTCCCAAAGGCGAAGCAGGCGAGCTAAAGCAGGCCTCGACAGGCGTTGCTGTACCCGCAAGCGGTGCCCAGGGTCTGCTTTTCACCGAGGACCTTCCGGTCCTGGATGAAGATGCCGGCTACCGTGGCCCCACCGCGTGCAAGGCGGCGGGGATTACCTACCGCCAGCTGGACTACTGGGCACGCACAGGCCTTGTTGAACCCGCCGTGCGGGGAGCCGCCGGTTCCGGATCGCAGCGGCTCTATGGCTTCCGGGACATCCTGGTTCTCAAAGTCGTCAAGCGGCTCCTGGACACAGGCGTGTCCCTCCAACAGATCCGCACGGCCGTCGAACACTTGCGCGAACGCGGAGTGGAAGACCTGGCGCAAATCACGCTCATGAGCGATGGCGCGAGTGTCTATGAATGCACTTCAGCGGACGAGGTCATTGACCTGGTGCAGGGCGGCCAAGGCGTATTCGGCATCGCAGTGGGCCGCGTCTGGCGCGAAGTCGAAGGCAGCCTAGCTGCGCTCCCGAGCGAACACGCGGTAGAACAGCCCTTTCCGGACGACGAACTCAGCAAGCGCCGTTCCGCCCGCCGCACCGGCTGAACCGCCGTCGGGATTGCCGCCAGCGGCCACTGAAGACCAATGAAGCCGCCTTCCGACAGGAAGGTGGCTTCATCTTTTTTTGAAGGGGGTGGCTTCTGGCTCGCAGAGCCGCTCAGCGCTTACGGCGTTCCCGCGTGCCGTTGTTCGAGGACAACATGTTCTCCAGGAGCGAGTCGAACAGCTTGGCGGTGTTCTTCGCCGAGTCGCCAGGCCAGTGGTGCACGGCGTGGGCGGCCCCCTGGATTTGCTGCCAATTCGCCTGCTCCGGAATATGCGGTGCCAGCAACAGCTCGCCGAACATCGATTCCATCTCGGCGAGCCGGAACGTGTGCTCGGACGAGGCGGGACGGACCCTGTTGGCAACGATCCCTGCAGGAGCCAGCTGGGGAGCGAACTCCTGGCGGAACAATTGGATGGCGCGCATGGTGCGTTCCGTGCCGGCCACCGAGAAGAGCCCTGGTTCGGCAACAAGGACCACGCGGTCACTCGCGCTCCAGGCCATGCGGGTGAGGCCGTTGAGGGACGGCGGGCAGTCGACGAGTACCAGCTCGTACTTTTCGGCCGGGGCAAGGACAGCAGTCAGGCGGCGGAGATCGCGGCGCCCAAGATCTGGCCGGTCGTAGATTCCGGTGTAGGCGGATCCGACGGCGACGTCGAGGGCCGTCCCGCCGCCGTCGCCGCGGGGGTGGTCAACCCAGCCGCTGCTGACCACGTTGTCCAAGAGTCTCGCCTTGCGGGGGTTCTTCAGCATGCGGCCAATGTCGAGCTGGTCGCCGGCCTGGACGCCGAGGGCCGTAGTGGCGTCGGCGTGGGGATCCAGGTCCACGACAAGGGTGGGGATCCCTGCGGCCAGTGCGGCCGAGGCCAACCCAGTGGTTACGGATGTCTTGCCCACGCCGCCTTTGAGGCTGCTGATGCTGACTACTTGCACTTGAAAACCCAAAACCTAACGCCGGTTGCCGTGTCGCGGTGCTTGTGTTCCGGCCTTGCCGGAACCGGGGCCCTGCCGCTGCCCTTCAACATCATATGTTGAGTGGCAACAGATTCCTGCCTTATCGGCCCGGAGCGGCTTTGACGGACTATTACTTCGCTGGCTTATTAGCACGTGAAACTGCATCGTGCGCGAAGGTACACTGCTCGTGACGAATTCCTGTGTGACTGTCACCACAAAGATTTGTGTTTGGGTATGGAGGTCTTACACACTGTGACCACCGACCGTTACACCCGCAATGATGCAGGAGAAGCATGTTTTCCAAGATTCTGGTGGCTAATCGCGGCGAAATCGCGATCAGGGCCTTCCGCGCTGGCTACGAACTCGGCGCCAAGACCGTAGCGGTCTTCCCGTATGAGGATCGCAATTCGATCCACCGGCAGAAGGCTGATGAGGCTTATCTGATCGGCCAGGAAGGCCATCCGGTCCGCGCGTACCTTGACGTGGACGAGATTGTCCGTGTCGCCAAGGAAGCGGGTGCAGACGCAATCTACCCGGGCTACGGATTCCTGTCCGAAAACCCGGACCTCGCCCGGGCAGCGCAAGACGCCGGCATCACGTTTGTGGGCCCTCCCGCGGAGGTGCTTGAGCTTGCCGGCAACAAGGTAGCCGCACTCGAGGCCGCCCGCAAAGCCGGTGTGCCGGTCCTGAAGTCCAGCGCACCGTCCCGCGACGTCGACGAACTCATCGCCGCGGCGGACCAGATCGGATTCCCGATCTTCGCCAAGGCCGTCGCCGGTGGCGGCGGCCGGGGCATGCGCCGGGTGGAGACCCGCGAGGATCTCCCGGAGGCCCTCCAGTCGGCCATGCGCGAGGCGGACGCTGCGTTCGGCGATCCCACGATGTTCCTCGAGCAGGCAGTGCTGCGTCCCCGCCACATCGAGGTCCAGATCCTGGCCGATGCCGAGGGCAATGTCATGCACCTCTTCGAGCGCGACTGCTCCCTGCAGCGCCGCCACCAGAAAGTCGTGGAAATCGCTCCGGCCCCCAACCTGGACGAGTCCATCCGCCAGGCCCTGTACCGGGATGCCGTGGCTTTCGCGAAGGCCCTGAACTACGTCAACGCCGGAACAGTCGAGTTCCTGGTGGACACCGAGGGCGAACGCGCCGGCCAGCACGTCTTCATCGAGATGAACCCGCGCATCCAGGTTGAGCACACGGTCACCGAGGAAATCACTGACGTGGACCTCGTCCAGGCGCAGATGCGCATCGCCTCGGGGGAGACCCTCGCAGACCTCGGCTTGAGCCAGGAGACGGTATTCATCAAGGGTGCAGCCCTGCAGTGCCGCATCACCACGGAAGATCCCGCCAACGGATTCCGGCCCGACGTCGGAAGGATCACCGGCTACCGTTCCGCGGGCGGCGCCGGCGTCCGTCTCGACGGCGGCACGGTCTACTCGGGTGCCGAAATCAGCCCCCACTTCGACTCCATGCTGGTCAAGCTGACCTGCCGCGGACGCGACTACCCGGCCGCAGTGGCCCGCGCCCGGCGCGGCCTGGCCGAGTTCCGGATCCGGGGCGTGTCCACCAACATCCCCTTCCTCCAGGCCGTCCTGGCCGATCCGGACTTCATTGCCGGCAACGTGGCGACCGACTTCATCGACAAGCGCCCCGAACTGCTGAAGTCCCACGTCTCCGCTGACCGCGGAACCAAGCTCCTGACCTGGCTGGCCGATGTGACGGTCAACAAGCCCAACGGCGAACTCAAGGTCCACTCGGACCCCGCAGCCAAGCTCCCGTCGATTGCCGGGACCGTTGCACCGGCCGGCTCGCGCCAGAGGCTGCAGGAATTGGGCCCGGAAGGCTTTGCGAAGGCGCTGCGCGAGCAGCAGGCCGTGGCCGTCACGGACACCACCTTCCGCGATGCCCACCAGTCGCTCCTCGCAACCCGTGTCCGTACCCGCGACCTGGTCGCGGCCGGTCCCGCGGTCTCCGCCCTTCTGCCCGAACTGCTCTCGGTCGAAGCCTGGGGTGGTGCCACCTACGACGTCGCCCTGCGCTTCCTCGGCGAGGATCCTTGGGACCGGTTGGCCGCCCTGCGCAAGGCCCTCCCGAATGTCTGCCTTCAGATGCTGCTCCGTGGCCGCAACACGGTCGGGTACACGCCCTACCCCGAGGAAGTCACCGAGGCGTTCGTCAACGAGGCCGCGGCAACGGGCATCGACATCTTCCGCATCTTCGACGCCCTCAACGACGTCAACCAGATGGCTCCGGCCATCCGCGCGGTGCGGGCCACCGGCACAGCAGTAGCGGAGGTTGCACTCTGCTACACCGGCGATCTCCTCGACCCAAACGAGAACCTGTACACCCTCGACTACTACCTGGACCTCGCCCAGAAGATCGTCGACGCCGGTGCGCACATCCTCGCCATCAAGGACATGGCCGGACTGCTCCGCCCGGCGGCCGCAGCCAAGCTTGTCAGCGCCTTGCGTGAACGCTTCGATCTTCCGGTCCACCTGCACACGCACGACACCGCAGGCGGCCAACTGGCCACCTTGCTGGCTGCCGTGGAAGCCGGCGTGGACGCCGTCGATGTCGCATCAGCCTCCCTGGCCGGTACGACGAGCCAGCCGTCGGCGTCGGCGCTTGTGGCTGCCCTGGCACATACCCCGCGCGACACCGGGCTCAGCCTGGCCAGTGTCAGCTCCCTGGAGCCCTACTGGGAAGCGGTCCGCAGGGTCTACGCGCCGTTCGAGTCCGGGCTTCCCGGTCCCACCGGCCGGGTGTACCAGCACGAAATCCCGGGCGGCCAGCTGTCCAACCTGCGCCAGCAGGCCATCGCGCTGGGCCTTGGCGAGCGTTTCGAGGCCATTGAGGACATGTACACCGCCGCGGACCGCATTTTGGGCCGCTTGGTCAAGGTGACGCCGTCGTCCAAGGTCGTCGGCGATCTCGCGCTGCACCTCGTGGGAATCCACGCCGATCCTGCGGACTTCAACGAAAACCCACAGAACTACGACATCCCGGACTCCGTCATCGGCTTCCTGTCGGGCGAATTGGGAGATCCTCCCGGAGGATGGCCGGAGCCGTTCCGCACCAAGGCGCTCCAGGGCCGCAGCATCAAGGTCCGCGACGTCGAACTGAGCGCCGAAGACAGTGCTGCGCTCAAGGGCGATTCCAAGTCCCGCCAGCGGACCTTGAACCGGCTGCTGTTCGAGGGGCCCACCAAGGACTACCTCAAGAGCGTGGACACCTACGGCAATTTGTCGGTACTTGATACCCGCGACTACCTTTACGGTCTCCAGCTCGGTGCCGAACACGTCATGGAGCTCGAAAAGGGCGTGCGCCTGATCGCCTCCTTGGAAGCGGTCTCGGAGCCCGACGAAAAGGGCATGCGCACCGTCATGTGCAAGCTCAACGGCCAGTCACGCCCGGTGGTGGTTCGCGACAAGTCCGTTGTCAGCAACGTGAAGGCCGCGGAGAAAGCGGATGCGTCCCAGCCCGGCCAGGTAGCAGCGCCGTTCGCCGGTGCCGTGACCCTGACCGTCAAAGCAGGCGACGCCGTCAAGGCCGGCGACACGGTCGCCACCATTGAGGCGATGAAGATGGAGGCATCCATCACGACGCCGGTAGCCGGCACGGTCTCGCGCCTCGCCATCAACAACGTCGAGCAGGTCCAGGGCGGCGATCTGCTGATCGTGGTCGAGTAGCAGCCCGCTCCTCCGCGGAGCACGCAACAAAGGAAGGTCCCGGGCTGTTGAACTGCTCCCCGGAAGTTGGACTGAGAAATCAGTTCTGACTTTCGGGGAGCAGTTTTATGCATGGAAGAAGTTC
>NZ_JBYSXD010000050.1:0-35110 GCF_058781865.1 Arthrobacter sp. FW306-1B-F12A | reverse complement strand
CCCCCGCCTACGAAGCCGCCGCCTCCTCCACTGCTGATGGGCGGCTGGACCGCTTGCTGGTTGTTGGCGGCGGCCGCTGCGGCTGCCGCTGCGTCGGCTATCGCCTTGCGCTGCGCCGCCTCCCTCTTGGCCTCCTGGGCGGCCTGGTACGCGGCAAGCGCAACCTGGCCTTCTTGATATTTCTGTGCGACAGCGGCAGAAGTGGAGGTCAAGGACGCGAGTTGGGCCACCATGGTCTTTCGCTGGCCGTCCGTGGCGGCCACGCTGTCTTCGGCTGCCCGCCTTGCAGACTCTGCGGCCTGGGCCTTTGCCGCGGCGTCGCTGTCCAACTGGGCCAGCACATCGCGGGCGGCTTGTTCCTGGGCGGTTGCGGCGGCAGATGCCCGGGACGCGCTCAGGGCATCATCGTGCAGCTTCGCCGTACGATCCAGGACCCTGTTCAGCAAGGCGAAATTTTGAATGTTGTCCGGCGCGATGGCGGCGTTCGCAAGGGACCAGGGACCGGGATCGAAGCCGCCCGACTCGTATGCCTGGACCACCAGGGAGGACGTGGCCTTTCTCAAGGAATCCGCTTTTGCCTTGGCCTGTTGGGACGCCTCGGCCAGTTTCTGGGTGACTGCCTGCTGGTGCAGCAGTGCGTCATGGGCCTTGGCGTACTCAGTTCCGGCCTTGATGGCCGCCGCGCCGAGCTCTCCGGATTTCTGCTGAAGTCCAGCCAATAACTGGTTGATGCGGTCTACTTCGGCGCTTGCGGCAGCTTCGTTCCCTTGGGCTTGCTGTACTTCTGCCCAGCTGGGATAGCCCGACGGCGGGGCATCGTCGTCCGCCGAAGCCGGGCCTGCTTGGAGAAGCGACGCGACAAGCAAGGGCACAATGATTGCCGAAAGCCGTAGCGACAACGGATTCATTGGATCTGACCTGCCTCCCGACTCGGAACACTAGTCCAGAACCTTAGCCGACAGGCACCCAGAAGCCACCCAACCCCGCCGCCGGGGACAATACTCACAGGCAGCTCTCAGTTTCTCCGAGACACCGTTTAGCCGATGTCCTCTGCTTCAGGACCGCGTGCTTCAGGACCGCCGTACTCTCCGGCGCCATAGGAGCCAGGCTCCTGCGCCAAGGTTTCGTCCAAGACCTCGCCGACAATCCGGAATGCCGTGGATGGCTGGTAACCCTTGCGGGCAAGCATCGACGCGAGCCGCCGGGTTTGCTTGTCCCGCTCGGCCCTGTCGGAAAGGTCCGTCCCGGCCCTCAAGCGGCGTGCGACCAGATCCCTGGCCGCGTTCCGCTCGTCGTCGTCACTCACTTGCGCGAGCGCCTGCTCCGCGGTTTCCGTGTCGATGCCTTTGTCCGCCAATTCGCGCCTCAAGGCACCCCGGGCGAGTTTCCTCGACTGGGAACGGCTGCGGACCCACATTTCGGCGAAATCGGCGTCATCAATGAGCCGGACTTCCTCGAAGCGGTCCAGAACGGCTTCGGCCACCTCCTCCGGCACGTTCCGTTCGGCCAGTTTGCGGGCAAGCTGAAGCCTGCTCTTGGGCGAGTTGGTCAGTTGCCGCAAAACAATGGACCGGGCTACCGATTCCGGATTGGCCTCAGGGTCCGCCGCCACGGACGAATCCGCAGACGGGCCCCACGACCGGGAAGAACTTGAGGAACGGGAGCGGCCCTGGCGCTTAGCCGTCAACGGCCTTCAGCTTCGGAGATTTTTCGGCTTCGGCAGGCTTGACTACTCCGACGCCAAGCTTCTCCTTGATGAGCCGCTCGAGGTCCGCAGCCAACTCCGGGTTGTCCCGCAGGAAACGGCGCGAATTCTCCATACCCTGGCCCAGCTGGTCACCGTCGTAAGTGAACCATGAACCGGACTTCTTGATGATGCCGTGCTCGACGCCCATGTCGATGATGCCGCCCTCGCGGGAAATACCCTGGCCGTAGATGATGTCGAACTCCGCGATCTTGAAGGGCGGAGCCATCTTGTTCTTGACGATCTTGGCCTTGGTCCTGTTACCTACCGAATCCGCGCCTTCCTTCAGCGTCTGGATACGGCGGACGTCGATGCGGATGGACGCGTAGAACTTCAGGGCCTTGCCACCGGTGGTGGTCTCCGGGGAACCGAAGAAAACGCCGATCTTCTCGCGGAGCTGGTTGATGAAGATGGCAGTCGTCTTGGTCTGGCTCAGCCGGCCGGTGATCTTACGCAGGGCCTGGCTCATAAGGCGGGCCTGGAGGCCGACGTGGGAGTCGCCCATTTCGCCTTCGATTTCAGCGCGGGGAACCAATGCGGCGACGGAGTCGATCACGACGATATCCAAGGAGCCGGAGCCGATCAGCATGTCCATGATCTCCAAGGCCTGCTCACCGGTATCCGGCTGCGAAACCAGCAGCGCGTCGGTATCGACGCCCAGTTTCGCCGCGTACTCGGGATCGAGGGCGTGCTCGGCGTCGATGAAGGCTGCGATGCCGCCCTGGCGCTGGGCGTTGGCCACAGCGTGAAGCGCGACGGTGGTCTTACCCGAGGATTCCGGGCCGTAGATTTCCACGATACGGCCGCGCGGCAGGCCGCCAATTCCCAGGGCGACGTCCAAGGCGATGGAACCAGTGGGAATGACTTCGATGGGCGCACGGATATCGTCACCCAAGCGCATGATGGAGCCCTTGCCGAATTGCTTGTCGATTTGGGCAAGCGCTGCCTCGAGCGCCTTCTCACGATCCTGGTTTGCCGCCATGGTTCACACCTCTGATGCTTTCTCGCTGTGGACTGGCCTGAACGGCCGCTTTCCTGTCTCATCCGACGCTAGTACGAGCCGCTGACAATTTTGTGTACGACTTCGTCTATGTGGACAACTACGGGCTTCGAATGACACGGAAACCGCTCCGTCAGGACCAATTTTCCTCTGATAGGAGCATAGCCTCATCCGAACAGATATTCGAACAAATTTGTGGGCGTGTCCGTCCAGGAACCGGAACTCAGAACGTCCGGGAACCCTTGTCGGCGGGCTTGATATCCCTGCCGAGCCGTCGCTCCGGCGGAACGTCCTGGACGTCGCACAGGGCAAGCCAGACGTCGCGGGGGCTGTAGCCCGCTGCCAAGGCGTCGTCTGCCGTCCGTCCGCCGACGCCGGCCAATACAAGGGAGCTGCTGAGGACCCGGGAGTAGCCAGCCCCGAATTCATCGTCCATCAGCCGCCAGAAGTCACTGATCCGCACCAATAGAGTCTCTCATGGGAGCGGACTCTAGAATGGTTGTCATGAGCAACACTCCCGACGACGCGCCAGAGATGGTGGAGGTTGGCGACAACGTCGACGCCGCCCTCCAGCAGGTGGAACACCAGCTGAGCATGTTCTGGCGACGCGCACGATCGCTGTCCCACCAGTTGTCCCGCCAGGTCCATCCCGACATGGAACCAGCCGCCTACGGACTGCTGACGATCATCCGGAAAGAGGGGCCAATCCGCCTCACGGAGCTCGCCTCGTGCATCGGTGTCGGGAAGCCATCGGTGAGCCGCCAGATCGCGTTCCTGGAAAGCATCGGCATGGTCTACAAAGAGGCCGACCCTCAGGATGGCCGCGCACAATCCATCCGGCTCACCCCCAAGGGCGAAGAAAAGATGCACCAGGTCCAGGACGCACGCCGGCAGGTGTTCCGGGAACGCCTGGGTGAATGGCCGCTGGAAGAAATCCAGACGCTTGCTGACTACATTGAACGGCTCAACGCCGCGTATGGCGAAGGTATCGGCAAGGACTGACCTCGCCAGGCCACAAAAGCCCAAGAAGGAGGGCCTCCAGCTGGAGGCCCTCCTTCTTTACTTCAGGTCCGCCTAGCGGGCTCCGGAGAGCATGCCCTGGGTGAAGTCGTCGTTCAGTTCGGCGCTGAGCTCGCGATCGAGATCGCGGCCATAGCGCTGGGCGAATTCCTGCGGGACGGTGTCCGGAACAGCGACGCCTTCGGCGACGGCAACCCGGTCACTGACCTCGCGGAGCATGCCGGACAACGGAACGTCCAGGGCCGAGCAGATCGAGGACAGCAGCTCTGAGGATGCTTCCTTCTGGCCGCGTTCAACTTCGCTCAGGTAGCCAAGGGAAACGCGGGCGCTGTGCGAGACTTCGCGGAGCGTACGGCCCTGGCGCTGGCGGACATCGCGCAGGACATCACCAATTTCGTGACGCAGTACAACCATTTTGCGCTCCTTCTGTTCGCTCGGTGCCTTCTCGGCCAAGCCCACATCCTTCCAGCGGACAACGCCGTTTATGGATACGGGCTGCTTAACCATCTGTATCGCCTTGCTCCCTCGTGAGGCCGGTTCACCTTGCGGGTGCACCGGTTGTTTTTTACATCCTAGGCGCCCCGGCCATTCCGGGGCGACACAATGTAACAACTATTGGGCCGCTGTTTTTGTTCCCGGCTACTTTACGTGCGGTAAGTCGGCATGGACAAGGCACTCCAACAAGCGCTCCAGTGCGGCCGCGGTCGCCTGCGCACGGATACTTGGGCGATCTCCCCGAAAGGAGTAGGCATGGGCCGCAGCTCCGCCCTGCGTGGCGACGCCAATGAAGACGGTGCCAACCGGCTTCCCGTCATGCGGCAAAGGTCCCGCAACCCCCGTCGTGGAGACCCCGACGTCGGCCCCGCACGCGCGCCTGGCACCGTCGGCCATGGCCGCCGCCACTCCGGCGTCGACGGATCCGACGGCGGACAGCAACTCCTCGGAGACCCCCAGGATTCCGGCCTTGACGGCATTCTGATAGGCGACCACCCCGCCCTGGAGCATGCCTGACGCGCCGGGAGTGTCGGCGAGGGTGGCGGCAACCATTCCGGCTGTCAGGGATTCTGCGGTAGCCACGGTAACGCCCCGCTCGATGGCGAGGGCGACGGCGGACGCAGCCGCCTCATCAGCGGTGGGGCTCATGCGCGCTTGCCCGCCGAGCGAAGCTTTGCGGCTTCGATCACATATTCGGCGCCGGTCCACACTGTAATGGCGAGTGCGACGATCATGACCCAGAAGGCCACGCTGACGAGCCACGGCGCGAAGGAATTCAGCGGCAGGATGTAGAGGAAGATCGCGACGGTCTGGATGACGGTCTTTAGCTTGCCGCCCCGCGAGGCCGGCATCACGCCATAGCGGATGACGAAGAAGCGCAAGGCGGTGATGCCCCATTCGCGCACGAGGATGAGGATCGTGATCCACCACGGCAGCTCCCCCAGCGCCGAGAGGAGAACGAGTGCCGATCCGATCAGCAGCTTGTCGGCAATCGGGTCCGCGATCTTGCCGAAGTTGGTGACGAGGTTGCGGCTCCGGGCGATGTCGCCGTCGAGCTTGTCCGTATAGATCGCCACAGCGAAGGCCACAACGGCGGTCCAGCGCCAAATGCCGTGCTGGCTGTTGTCCGCCAAGAGGAACCACACGAAGAACGGGACGAGGACAATTCGAAGCATCGTCAGGATGTTGGGCAGGTTCCAGATATCGGAGCTGCTGGAACCGGCTTTGCTGCCGTCGGATGTAGTCACCCCTCTAGGCTACCGTCCGGTCAATGACCAGGCGTCTTCGCCGCCGTCGTCCTCGTCATCGATGCCATCTGCTCCGTCGTGGTACTCCGTGGCCTGCTTGCGGCGTTCGAGATCGGCGGCGACCAAGTCCTCGGCGTAACCGCCGACGGCGATGTTCGCGTTCGCGTTGTCGCTCAGCGCCGCGGTGTGCGCGTCGGGGATAGCCGGAGCATCCTGCCCCTTCATGGCTGCCAGCACGGGAGCGAGGTCGTCGGGCTTGACCAGGACATCGCGGGCCTTGGAACCTTCGGACGGGCCCACGACGCCGCGCGACTCGAGCAGGTCCATGAGGCGGCCGGCCTTGGCGAAGCCGACGCGGAGCTTGCGCTGCAGCATCGAGGTTGAGCCGAACTGCGTGGTGACCACCAGTTCGGTGGCCTGGAGCAGGACCTCGAGGTCGTCTCCGATGTCGTCGTCGATCTGCTTCTTCTGCGCCTCGGGTGCGACGTCGTCACGGTAGACGGCTTTGAGTTGGCCTTTGACGTGTTCCACCACGCGGTGGATTTCGGACTCGGTGACCCAGGCGCCCTGCACGCGCATCGCCTTGGAAGCGCCCATCGGCAGGAAGAGGGCGTCACCCTGGCCAATGAGTTTTTCCGCGCCGGGCTGGTCCAGGACCACGCGGGAGTCGGTGACGGAGGACGTTGCGAACGCCATACGCGAAGGGACGTTGGCCTTGATCAGGCCGGTGACGACGTCAACGGACGGACGCTGGGTGGCGAGGACCAGGTGGATGCCGGCAGCACGGGCCAGTTGGGTGATGCGGACAATCGAGTCTTCGACGTCGCGCGGGGCCACCATCATGAGGTCGGCGAGCTCGTCCACGATCACCAGCAAGTACGGGTACGGCTTGATGACGCGCTTGGAGTCGACCGGCGGCAGAACCTTGCCGGCGCGGACCGCCTTGTTGAAGTCGTCGATGTGCTTGAAGCCGTAGTTGGCGAGGTCATCGTAGCGGGCGTCCATTTCGCGCACCACCCACTGAAGTGCCTCGGCGGCCTTTTTGGGGTTGGTGATGATGGGCGTGATGAGGTGCGGAACGCCCTCATACGCGGTCAGTTCCACGCGCTTGGGGTCCACCATGACCATGCGGACCTCATCGGGTGTGGCACGCATCAGGATCGACGTGATCATGGAGTTCACGAACGACGACTTACCGGCACCTGTGGCACCGGCCACGAGCAAGTGCGGCATTTTGGCGAGGTTCGCGACGACGTAGCCGCCCTCGACGTCCTTGCCGACGCCCATCACCATGGGGTGGTCTGTCCGCCTGGCGTTCTGGCTGCGCAGGACATCGCCGAGGGACACGGTCTCGCGGTCCGTGTTGGGGATCTCGATGCCGATGGCAGACTTGCCCGGAATAGGGCTGAGGATACGGACATCACTCGATGCCACCGCGTAGGAGATGTTCTTGGACAAGGCAGTGACGCGCTCCACTTTGGTGCCGGGAGCAAGTTCGATCTCGTAGCGGGTCACGGTGGGTCCACGGCTGAATCCGGTGACAGTGGCGTCCACGTTGAACTGCTGCATCGTGTCCGTCAAGGCGGCCACGACGGCGTCGTTCGCTTCCGTGCGTTCCTTCGGGATGGAGCCCGGAGTCAGGTTGTCGGAGGACGGCAGCGTGTACGTGACGTCCCCGGCGAGCGAAAGTTGTTCGGTGCGCTGCGGGATCGGCGTCGGGGGCGGTGGTGGACTGACCGGTGCCGAAGGCACGATGACCGGTGGAACGGCGGCGGCCGGCGCGACCAAGGGGATCGCTTCGGTGGCGTTGTCCGCAACCGCCTTCGCGCTTCCGAGTCCCTGTGCACTTCCAAGACCTTGCGCGGCTTTGATCTTCTCGACGGCGATTTCAGCCTGGGTCGGCCTGCGCACGCCCGGCGGCACGGCGGGCCCGCCCTTCGCGGGAGGGGCATCGTCGTCGACGATTGCGTGCTCGAAGGCTTCGTCGCCCACATAGCCCTCGAGTGTGGGGTCGTCGTCGTGGTCCTTGCCGAAGAAGCGCTTGCGGCGCTTCTTCTTTGGCTCAACGGCCGCCTCGTTTTCGTAAAGGTAGCTGCGGTCGTGGGAATCGTCGTGCTGCGAGCCGGCATCCACGAGATCGACGCCCATGAGGTGCTCGTAGGCGCCCCGGATACGCCGGGGAATGGCGCCGAAGGGCGTGGCCGTGACAATCAGGAGGGAGACGAACGCCAAGGCACCGTAGACCAGGACGGGTACGGCAGGGTGGATGGCGGCAAGAGGCGATGCCGCGAGGAAACCGAGCATCCCGCCCGCACGCCGGAGGCCATCGAAGCCGTCGGCGACGGTCGGCTGGCCCCCGATGATGTGGGCCAAGCCGGTTCCGGCGAATGTCATGATCAGGAAACCGATGCCCACGCGGTTGTTGCCCCGGCTGTCCCATGGCTGCCGGAAGAGCCGGAAGGCGCAGACAAAAAGCATGAGCGGCAGGAGCAAGGACACCCAACCGAAGGTTCCGTTCACGATGCTGTAGACAACGTCCGGGAACCAGCCTTTGAAGCCCCACCAGGCGAAGGTTGCTATGAAGACACCGAGAGCCAGGTTGAAAAGGGCGGCGCCGTCCCGGCGGTCGGCGGGATCAAGGTCACTGACGTCATGGCCGATCCGGCGGACCCCCGCACCCACCACGTGCCCGATTCCCAGCCAGACACCCGCAAGCACACGCAGGATCCAGGGCTGTTGGGGTTCGACGACGGCGGCCTGCTTGCCGCGGGCCGCGCCTGTGCCGCTCCTGCCGGTCTTGGCCGGGGTCCGGCCGCTGCCCGAGCCGCTGGTTTTGCTGTTGGAGCTGCCTCTAGGCGCGGAGGTAGTACGAGTCGCCATATCGGCCACGCTACCCCAAGCCGTCCGGAAAGCCGCGGATTTCAGGGGAACGGAGGAGCCATGTTGCCCCTGTAGAACAATCCGCGGACCTGGTTCCGCGGCGGGCCGGCCTTCAAACACGAACGGCCCGGTTCGCTTGAACCGGGCCGTTCGGAGTCTTCTCCGTCCGGGCTATGCTTCCAGAACCAACGGGATGATCATGGGGCGCCGGCGAAGCTTGCGGTTGACCCACGTGCCGATCACGCGGCGCACGACTTGCTGGAGCTGGTGGTTGGTGTGGTCCGCGTGGTGGAGCACCGCGTCTTCGAGGGCAGCATTGATCTTGGGGATGATTTCGTCGAACACGGAATCGTCTTCGGCCACGCCGCGGGCGTGGATTTCCGGGCCCGAGACGATCTTGCCGGTGGTCCGGTTGATCACGGTGATGACCGAGATGAAGCCCTCGTCGCCGAGGATCCTGCGGTCCTTGAGGTCGGCGTCGGTGATTTCACCCACGCTGGAGCCGTCCACATAGACGAAGCCCACTTCCACCTGGCCAACAACATTCGCTTTGTGGTCCCTGACGTCGATGACTGTGCCGTTGTCGCTGAGGATGACGCGGTCCGAGGGCACGCCGGAGTCCTCCGCCAGGTTGCCGTTGGCGATGAGGTGACGGGTTTCGCCGTGCACAGGCATAGCGTTCAGGGGCTTGAGGATGTTGTAGCAGTAGAGCAGTTCGCCCGCAGCGGCGTGTCCGGAGACATGCACTTTGGCGTTGCCCTTGTGCACGACGTCGGCGCCGAGCTTGAGCAACCCGTTGATGATCCGGTAGACCGCGTTCTCGTTGCCGGGGATGAGGCTCGAGGCCAGAATAACGGTGTCGCCCTGGCCCACCACCACGCGGTGGTCACCGTTGGCCATCCGGGACAGTGCCGCCATGGGTTCGCCCTGCGAGCCCGTGGACATGAGGACCACGCGGTGGTCCGGCAGGTTGTCGATGTTCTTGATGTCCACGAGGATTCCCGGCGGGACGTCAAGGTAGCCCAGTTTCGCGGCGATAGCCATGTTGCGCACCATGGACCGGCCCACGAAGGCGACATTGCGGCCATGCTGGGCGGCGGCGTCGAGCACTTGCTGCACCCGGTGCACGTGCGAGGAGAAGGAGGCAACGATGATCCGCTTCTTGGCCTGGCCGAACAAACGGTCCAAGGTGGGGCCGATCTCCTTTTCCGCCGTGGTGAAGCCGGGAACATCCGCGTTGGTGGAGTCGGCCATGAACAGGTCCACCCCTTCTTCACCCAGGCGGGCGAAGTGGCGCAGGTCCGTGATGCGGCCATCGAGGGGCAACTGGTCCATCTTGAAGTCGCCCGTGTGCAGGACGTTGCCGCCGGCAGTGCGGATGAAGACGGCCAAGGCATCCGGAATGGAGTGGTTGACGGCAACGAATTCGCATTCGAAGGGGCCGAACTGCTCCACCTGCCCTTCGGCGACCGTCAGCGTGTACGGCTTGATCCGGTGTTCCTGGAGCTTGGCCTCGACGAGGGCAAGCGTCAGCTGGGAACCGACCAACGGCAGGTCCGCGCGCAGGCGCAGAAGATACGGCACAGCGCCGATGTGGTCTTCGTGGCCGTGCGTCAGGACGATGGCAACTACGTCATCCAGCCTGTCCTCGATGTACGAGAAATCGGGCAGGATCAGGTCGACACCCGGCTGTGTCTCTTCAGGGAAGAGCACGCCGCAGTCAACCACCAGCAGCTTGCCGTTGATTTCGAAAACGGCCATGTTGCGGCCGATCTCCCCCAGCCCGCCGAGGGGCACAATCCGGAGTGTTCCCTGCGGAAGTTTGGGCGGGGTGACAAGTCCGGGAAGGGCGGTTTGGGTCATAATGCGCTACTTTCCGGCGGAATCGTTCTAGACAGTGAAGTCCATTCCAGCTTCCGCCAAGTCCTCGCGGATGATTGCGATCTCGGCGGCGTCCGGCTCCACGAGGGGCAAACGGACAACCGAGTTGGGCAGGACTCCCTGCCATTTAAGAATTTGTTTGGCGGCGACGGCGCCTTGGACCCGGGTCATGGTTGCGCGAATCACGGGCTCGAGTTCGAAGTTGATCTTGCGTGCCGTGCCAAGGTCGTTCGAGTTGATGGCGTCGATCAGCTCACGGAAGCGGCGGGTGACAACGTGGGTGGTGACGCCAATCAGGCCCACCGCACCCATGGCCATCCACTGGAGGGTCAGTCCGTCGTCCCCCGAGTAGAAAAGAAGGTCGGTTTCCGCCATGACGCGTGTGGCCGCGGCGAAATCGGCCTTGGCATCCTTGACCGCAACGATGTTTGGGTGGGAGGCAAGGCCGATCATGGTCTCCGGCGCGATCTGGATGGAGGAACGCCCAGGAATGTCATAGAGCATGACAGGAAGCTCGGTGGCGGACGCAATGGCCTCGAAGTGGGCCCGGACGCCAGCCTGGCTCGGCTTGTTGTAGTACGGGGTGACGAGCAGGAGTCCGTCGACGCCGAGCTTCGCGGCTTCCTGGGAGAGGTGCACCGAGTGCGCGGTGTCATTGGTTCCCGTGCCCGCGATGATTGCCGCCCGACCGCCCACGGCTTCCTTCACGGCGCGGAACATGCCGAGGTTTTCCTCGTCGGTGAGCGTGGACGTCTCCCCCGTTGTTCCGGTGACCACCAGGCCATCGCAGCCGTCGTCAACAAGCTTGACTGCCAGTTCCGCTGCCTGCTTGTAGTCAACTTCGCCGTCCTTGGTGAACGGGGTGACCATGGCGGTCAGAAGGGTACCGAGAGCAGGAACGTTCGCACGAGAGTCAGACATATCAAAAACGTTACCCTGTCAGCTGCGGGTTAGGAGAATGGGGCCCGCGTGATTGTCGTCAAATTCAACGAAATGGGAGCACGGCCTCAGGCCGAAGCGTCGCTGTGGCGCCCGGGCGTCGCTGGCCTCTCCGGCGAGCAATACCGGGCAACCGCGGACTCCCGCAAGCGGTCCGCCCACGCTCCCAGCCGCTGTGCTGCCCGCACATAGTCGAACAATTCAACGGGGGTCAGCGATTCAACGTCGGTCTCCGCGAGCCGCCTGGCAAGTTCGGCGCCCGGTTGCTGTTCGCCCAGAACGGTTCCCTCGCGGCGCCACTGCACATCTTCAGGGGGTTCCCCTGCGACAAGCTGCCGGAAGAGGAAATCGACGACGCCCGGGCTCATCGCCTTCATGGGCCCATCCAGGCCTTGGGGATAGCCATTCGGCCGCTTCGAAGGATCGTTCATGCAGCCATGGTATTCGAACATATATTCGAATACAAGGTGTTCTCTCCGAGGGGCCGGCCGCTACCGCTCCGCTGCGGTGGGCTCAGCGCGGAAGAGTCGCACGGCGTCGCGCATGGATTCCCGCGCGCGCTTGCGGTCGCCGGCGGCATCGTAGGCGCAGCTGAGCCGGAACCAGGAACGCCAGTCCTCGGGGGCGGCCTCGGCCTTCACGCGGTACTTTTCAAACTCGGCGTCCGCGGCTGCACGCACGATGCGGCCTCCCGGCGTGCGCGGCAGGTTGTCCACCGGCAGCCCGCCTTCGGCTTCGAGCACCTTCGCCATCTTTTCCGTGCGCGCACCGAAAACAAGCTCGCGGATCAATGCCCACGCTCCAATGATCGGAAGCACCAGGTAGGCGGCTCCGATTCCCTTGGCGACCAGGTTCGCGTCACTGAGCAGCAGGATCGAGCGCTCGAAGGTAACCACGAGGTAGAGAACCAGCAACAGGGTGACGGCACCCACCCAGATCTTGGTGCGGTTCTCCTTGAATGCTTTCCAGAGCGAGCCCATGCGCCTACAGCCCCAGATCCAAATAGCCGTCCAGGCCGACGGTCAGCCCGGGGTGGGACGCCACATTGCGCAGTCCCAGCAGCACACCGGGCATGAAGGACGCCCGGTCGAAGGAATCGTGGCGGATGGTCAGTTGCTCTCCCGGGCCGCCGAGGAGCACTTCCTGATGCGCCACGAGTCCACGCAAACGGACGCTGTGGACGCGGACACCGTCCACGTCGCAACCGCGGGCACCGTCGAGGGCCGTGTTCGTGGCATCCGGGCTGGCCGGGACGCCGGCTTCTTCGCGGGCGGCGGCAATGAGCTGGGCGGTGCGGACGGCCGTGCCCGAGGGCGCGTCCACCTTGTTCGGGTGGTGCAGCTCGATGATTTCCACCGATTCGAAATACTTGGAGGCCTTGGCGGCGAAAGCCGAGGCGAGGACGGAGCCGAGGGCGAAGTTGGGGGCGATCAGGACGCCGGATTCCGGGTTCGCCGCAAGCAGGCCGCGCAAGGCCGCGAGCCGCTCGGCGTCCCAGCCGGTAGTGCCGACAACAGCGTGCATGCCGTGTTCGACGGCGAAGCGGACGTTCGCTTCGGTGCTGTCCGGAACGGTCAGGTCGACGACATATTTCGCACCGGCGTCGAGCAGGGTATCAAGGGAATCGCCGCGGCCGAGCGCCGCGACGAGCTTCATGTCGGCGGCTGCCTCCACCGCTTTGACGGCTTCGATACCCATGCGGCCCTGGGCGCCCAGAACGGCGACAGCAAGTTGTTCGGTCATGCCCTTAACCCTACCGGGCGGCGCGCCGGGTTTTTCGCCCCAACGTGGGGTCGCCGGGAAGCTACTCCCCTGCCCCGACCCACTCGACCGTGCCGTCGCTGAAGAACTGTTCCTTCCAGATGGGCACTTGCGCTTTGATCCTGTCCACGAGCTCCGAGCACACTGCGAAAGCCTGTCCTCTGTGTGCAGCGGCAACGGCGCAGACGAGCGCAGGTTCGCCAATCTCCAGCAGGCCGATCCTGTGCGCTGCCCAGATCCGTACAGGCTGGGCTGCCTCCCCCGAGTGCTCGGCCACGAGCTTCGCGACGACGTCGGCCATGACCTGGTGCGCCGTGGGGTGGGCGCTGTAGCTGAGCCTGTCGACGGGTTTGCCGCCGTCGTGGTTCCGGACCACGCCGCTGAAGCTCACTACCGCTCCCGCCGTGTCCGATTCAACCGCCGCTATGGCCTGGTCGACGGAAATCGGCTCCGCGCTGAGGATCGCGCTGATGACTTCGAAGTCGGTTTCAGTGGTCATGGCTTCCCTCCAACTGATCGCATAGGTGGGCGATGACAGGATCAAGGACGGCAAGGCCGTCCATTACGCCCTTCGGTGAGCCCGGCAGGTTCACGATGAACGTCTTGCCGGCTGTACCTGCATGGCCCCGGCTCAACATCGCCATGGGGGTCTTGGCGGCACCGGCGCGCCGGATGCCTTCCATGAGCCCCGGTATTTCTCGGTCAAGCAAAGGCAAGGTGACTTCCGGAGTGCGGTCATCGGGGCTCAGACCGGTACCGCCGCTCGTAATGACGACGGCGGGTTCCAGGGTCAGCAGCGCCCGGATGGCGGCACCGACCGGCTCCCCATCCGGCACTACCATGACGGGGAAGGTCTCGTAGCCGTGTTCGACCAGCCAGTCCAGGATCACGGGGCCGCTCTTGTCCTCATAGATTCCTGCCGCGGCACGGTTGGAGGCGATGACCACGCCGGCCTTCCGCGGCCCACGGACGGGTTCGCAGGCGTTCATGTGCGCTCTCCTTCGCCGGGCGCGCCGGACGGGGCGGGAACGGCCCAGTCGCCGCTCTTTCCGCCGCTCTTGGCCAGCACCTGGATGCCGCTGATGACTGCGTGCTTGTCCACTGCCTTGATCATGTCGTAGACGCTCAAGGCAGCCACCGATGCCGCAGTCAACGCTTCCATTTCCACGCCCGTGACGCCCCTGGTCTTCACCGTTGCCAGGACAACCACCGTGTCCGGGCCGAGTTTGAAGTCCACGGTGACCTTGGAAATCGGCAGCGGGTGGCACAGCGGGATGAGTTCGGGCGTCTTCTTGGCTGCCATGATGCCCGCAACGCGCGCTACCGCGAGGGCGTCGCCTTTCGGAAGCTCACCGGCGCCGAGCAAGGAAAGCACCTCGGCGGTGCTGTGGACGGTGGCCGTGGCGGTCGCCTCCCGTGTGGTCACGGCCTTCCCGGAGACGTCGACCATTTGGGCTGTACCATCGTGGCGCAAATGCGTAAGGGCGCCGCCGACCATGCCGGCGGGTTCTGGAGTGTCGTTCACAACATCCATACTTCCACTTCCGCCCCGGCGTCGAGTTCCGTGACGGCCGCAGGCACCTGGACCAGCGCGTTCGAGTTGGCCAGCGCATGGATGAGATGGGAGCCGGCACCGCCCTCCAGCCGGACTGTTCCCCCCGGAAGCAGCGTTCCGCGGCGGACCTGGTGTTTTCCGGCGGGCGAAGTCAAAGACTCCGTAAGGCGGGCCTGCAGGCTGGGCCGCAAGGCGGGGCTTCCGACCACGGCGGCGAGCGCCGGGCGAAGGAACATTTCGAAGGACACGAGGCAGCTCACGGGATTGCCCGGGAATCCCAGGAAGGGCACGCCGTCGAACATTCCGATCCCTTGGGGGCCGCCGGGTTGCATGGCCACCGACACGAATTCGACGGCGTGGCCCATCATCGCCTGCCGGACCACTTCGTAGGCTCCTTTGCTGACGCCCCCGGTGCTGACGATGAGATCGACGGTCCCGCTCCGGCCGCGGAGGAGCGCCAACAGCTCGGCGGGATCGTCGCCGCTGATTCCCGTCCGTGTGACGTGGAGGCCGGACTGCAGCATGGCGGCTTCGAGCAGGGTTCCGTTGGAATCGTAGATCTTGCCTGCCGGCAGGGACGTGCCGGGTTCCACGACTTCGTCGCCCGTGGTCACCAGGAGCACGCGCACCGGCGTGCGGACCTCGACGGCGGTCATCCCCAAGGCGGCGAGGAGCCCCAATTGCCCGGGCCCGAGGGCAGTTCCTGCGTGCAAGGCGACGGTTCCCGCGGTGATGTCGCTCCCGGCGTCGCGGACGAACGTCCCCGGCTCGGTGGTGGGAAGACGGACAGTTGCTGGCACGCCGGGGACGGGAAAGACATCGGGCAGGGCCTGTTCGATAGGCACGACGGCGTCGGCCCCCTCGGGCATCATGGCGCCCGTCATGATCGGGGCTGCGGTGCCCGGGATGAGTCGGACCGGTGCCGCGCCGGCCGGGACCGGGTCCACGACCGTCAGCTCCGCACCGGCGTCGCTCCCTGCGTGGGGGGCAAGGTCGGCTGAGCGGACGGCGAACCCGTCCATCTGGGAGTTGGCGAACGGCGGCAGGCTGAGCGGGGCCAGGACATCGGCGGCAAGTACCCGGCCGAGCGCCCCCATCAGCGGAAGCTCCTCGGTGCCCTTCGTGTCCGCGAGGCCGGACAGCAGCTCCTGGACGGCTTGGCGGTGTGCTGCGACGGATCGTGCCACGAGGGTTCCTCCCGGATTGGTTCGCTCAGACTTTCACAGCCTAATGTCAGTTGGCGGTGACATGGATGGTGTGGAACCCCGTGGCGCCGTCCGGGGCGACGGGAGTTTGGGCTTCGGGCTGCGGCGTACCCGTGGCATCGGTGGCACGGACCTGGACTTCATGGTTCCCGGAGCCCAGCTCAAGGCCCAGCTGCCATTGGTACCACGTATCCGACGAGATCCCGGGCGCGAGCTTGGCTTCCTGCCACTTGCCGCGGTCGACGCGCAGCTCCACCCGGGAAACGCCGCGGTGTTGAGCCCACGCGACACCGCCGAACTGGACCGTTCCTGCCTTTACTGAGCGGCCGTCCCGGGGCACGTCGATGCGCGACTGGGTCTTGATGGGACCGTGGTCGCTCCAACCGCGAGGGACCCAGTAGCCCTGATCGTCGGCGAAACGCGTCACCTTCAGTTCGGTCAGCCATTTGGTGGCCGAAACATAGCCGTAGAGGCCCGGGACGACCATCCGGACGGGGAAGCCATGCTCCAGCGGCAGGGGTTCGCCGTTCATTCCGACGGCGAGGATCGCGTCCCGGTTGTCGGTGAGCGCCTCGAGGGGGGTTCCGGCGGTCCAGCCGTCGGTGCTGCGGGAGAGCACCATGTCCGCACCGGGCTTTGGTCCGGCCATGGCGAGGAGTTCGCGGACCGGCCAGCCCAGCCAGAGGGCGTTGCCGATCAGGTCTCCGCCGACTTCATTGGATACGCACGCGATGGTCACGTGACGCTCGATCATCGGCTTCGTCAGCAGGGCGGCGAAATCCAAGGTGACTTCGCGTTCCACCAGGCCAGTCACCTTGAGGGTCCAGTCCGGCGGATTCACGGCAGGCGGGATCAGCGCGGTGTCGATCCGGTAGAAGTCGGGGTTCGGCGTGACGAGCGGCTGCAGGCCCGCCAAGGTGAGGGCGGCGCCGTCGGGAACCTTTTGCGGGGGCGTCCCCGGGGCAGGAAGCGCCACCCCGCGGCGGAAATCGGATGCCACCGTTCCCGCCCTCCGCACGAGGGTCGTGACGATCCCCGCCGCCGCCGCTGCTATCGCGGTTCCACCCAGCAATTGCATAAAGCTTCGGCGCGCCAAGGGCATGTCGCTTGCAACGGGCACGGGTCGCCAGGTTTCCAGCCGCTGGATCAGGAGCCGGAGGAAAAGCATGGTGACCATCGTGGCCACGACAGGGGCGATTGCGGCTGTCGGCGCGGCTTGGGCACGGGTCAGCACTGCAGCCAGCCCCGCAGCTCCAGCGAGCAAGGCGAGCGCGAGCCCCGCTCCTTTTCGCCGATACTCCAGAAGTCCTGCTACCGCGGCGAGGACCAAGGTCACCAGGGCGATGCTGACAATCAGGGCAAGTTTGTCGGCGGTGCCGAAAAGGTTGACGGCCAGTTCCTTGGCCCAACCCGGCACGGCGTCGATGACCACACCGCCCAACGCGGTGACCGGTGAAACGGACGGGCTCAGGAACCCGGCCAGCAACTCGCCGGCCGCCACCCCGAACCCGATGGCCACCACGCCGCACGCCGCCGCCCACCGGACGGCCGTCCTGGTACCGGCTTTCTTCGAAGTGGTCCTGCTCATAATGTGCCTGCCTGTTTGGGGCTCTCGGACGGAACGGTGTCCGCGTGGACTGTCTGCTTCGGAAATACCTCGGCGTGGGCCGGGGCGGCCTGTGCACCTGACGGAAGGCGGAGCGTGAATCGGCAGCCCTCGCCGGTGTTCGCCACCGTGACCGTGCCGCCGTGAGCCTTCACGATGCCCGCCACCATGCTGAGCCCCACGCCTGCTCCGCTGTATCGCGGTGCACCCCCTTCCACAGGCTTCCCCGCTCCCCGGGAACGGTCCTTTTGCCAGCCGGTCTCGAAAACGTGGGCGAGATCCTCCTCGTCGATGCCTCCGCAGCTGTCCACGACGTCGACGACGGCGTCGCTCCCGTCGCGTCCGACGCGAACCATGACCCCGCCGTCGGGCCGGCTGTAGATGATCGCGTTGAGCAGCACGTTCCGGACGGCCCGTCCCAGGCTGGGGCCGTCCGCGACGGCCATGCACTCCCGGTCGCCGCCGCCGTCGAGCCGGATGCCGCGTTGGGCGGCGAGGGGCGCGAGATCGGCGATGGCGTCGCTCACGAGGTCGTAGAGGTCGAGGGATTCTGCGCTCAGGCGGAGCGTTCCCGCCTGGATTTTGGACAGTTCCAGGAGGTCGTTGACCATGACCGCCATCTGGTCCGTCTGGGCGATGATCTTGCGGTAGTACGCGGGGATGTCGGAGGCCATGCCATCTTCCAGCGCTTCGGCCATGGCCCGCATGCTGGCCAAAGGGGTCCGGAGGTCGTGCGAGATCCAGGAGACCAGTTCGCGGCGGGCGGTTTCGACGGCGGCTTCCCGTCGCCGGGATTCCTCAAGTTTGACGCTGCTCGCTTCGAGTTCCTGGGCTAGCTGGGCGAGCTCGGAGTTCATTGCCGGTCCGGCCCGGCGCGATCCCGATTGTGGCAGGAAGGAGCCATCGAGGGCTTCTCCGCTGCCGAGGCGCCGCGTTGCTGCGACGAGCCGGATGGCGTTGCGGGACACCCCGGCCCCGAGGACCAGGGAAATCGCGATCGCCACGGCCGAGGCTACCCCGAGGATGTACCACATGACTTCGAGGTCCAGGGCGGAAATGAACATCGCATTGAAGGCGCTCACCATCCCTGCCACGAGGACGGCAACGGTGGCCACCACCACGAGGCAAATCTGGACCAGGATCGACGCGCCACGCAGGAAACGCAGCAAGGCAAGGGTCAAGGCGCCGATGAGGACAGCCCACAACAGCATCCAGCCCAGGATGGTGAACATTTCAGCCGGCTGCATGTCCACCTTCCTTCGCGTCAAAGCGGTAGCCGACTCCCCAGACCGTTTTGAGCAGCACCGGGGTGGTGGGGTTGTCTTCGATCTTTTCCCGCAAGCGACGGACGTGGACGGTCACAGTGGACAAATCCCCGAAGTCCCAACCCCACACTGCCTTGATGAGATCCTCGCGGCTGAACACCTGGTTGGGCCGGCGGAGGAGGAACGCCAGCAGATCGAACTCACGCACCGTAAGCATCAGGGGTTTGCCATCCTGGAGCACTGTGCGCGAGGCAGGATCCAATTCGAAGCCGGCGAGTTCGACTGGCGGTTCCGGGCTGAATTCCCGGATGCTCCGGCGCAGGACGGACTTCACGCGGAGGACCAACTCGCGGGGTGAGAAGGGCTTGGTGACATAGTCGTCCGCTCCGCTTTCCAATCCCAGGATCCGGTCGTCTTCCGTGCCGAGGGCGGTCACCATGATGATCGGTACGCTCATGGCCAGGCGGAGCCTGCGGCACACTTCCACGCCGTCGAGTCCGGGCAGCATCCGGTCCAGGATGACAAGGTCGGGCCGCCTGGCGGCCGCGAGGCTCAGCGCGGTGAAGCCGTCGCCCGCGAGATCGACTTGGAAGCCTGCCTGGACCAGGTAGTCCCGGACGACGTCGGCGATGGTCTGTTCGTCTTCGACCAGCAGGATGCGCCGATTGCCGACGTCGGCACCGTGCGGGGCGGGCTGCGTGTTCACACCTTCAGCATAGATTCGCGTGGTGCCCGCGGTACGTGTTCCGGGCGTCCACGGGCCAACCGTATGCATTCCGTAAGAAGTCACCTCTTGCGTTGCCTTCCACGGGAGCGGATGACGAACGTGACTGGTGGCCGATATCACGCTCGGGCCCTGCCTGGCGTAGCCTGAACCCATGAGTGTTCAGCTAGGCATGCCGTTGCCCCCTACGGGCGATGGGACGGGAAGCAGCGTGTCTGCTCCTCCGCCGCGCCCTGCCGGAACTCCTCCGGGCCTGTTCGACCGTTACGGACGCCGGGCCACCGACATGCGCTTGTCCCTGACCGACAAATGCAATCTCCGCTGCACCTACTGCATGCCGGCCGAAGGCCTCGAATGGTTGTCCAAACAAGCCGTGATGACCGCCGCCGAGATCGTCCGGCTGGTGCGGATCGGCGTCGAACACCTCGGGGTCCGCGAACTGCGCCTCACCGGAGGCGAGCCCCTGGTCCGCGCCGACCTGGTGGACATCATCACCGCCCTCCGCCAGGCGCACCCCGATCTGCCGATCTCCATGACCACCAACGGCGTCGGACTCGACAAGAAAGCAGCAGCGCTCAAGCAAGCCGGACTCACCCGCATCAACGTCTCCCTCGACTCCCTCTACGAAGAAACCTTCACGAAGCTGACCCGGCGGCCTTTCCTGGACAAGGTGTTGGCCGGCGTCGACGCCGCCCGGGCCGCAGGCCTGGGACCGGTCAAGATCAACGCCGTCCTCATGCGCGGAATCAACGACGCCGAGTCCCCCGAGCTCCTGGCCTGGGCAGTGGAGCGCGGCTATGAACTGCGCTTCATCGAACAAATGCCGCTGGACGCCGACCACGGCTGGACCCGGCGCGACATGATCACCGCAGCCGAGATCCGCGAACTGCTCTCCCGCGACTTCGCCCTGGCCCCGGACCCGCGCGAACGCGACGGCGCACCGGCGGAACGATTCGAAGTACGACGGCGGGACCCGGCATCCGTCCAAGCCACCGGTCCGCTCCTGGGCACCGTCGGCATCATCGCCTCCGTCACCGAACCGTTCTGCTCCGATTGCCGGCGCACAAGGATCACCGCCGAAGGCAAGATCATGAGCTGCCTGTTCTCCCGCGAAGAATTCGACCTCCTCGGCTTGCTCCGGGCCGGGGCCAGCGACCAGGAACTCGCCCAACGCTGGCAGGACGCCATGTGGATCAAACCCAAGGCACACGGCATGGACCACACCGGCCTCGGCGCACCCGACTTCGTCCAACCAGACCGCAGCATGAGCGCCATCGGAGGCTGAGGCTTTGCTCGTAAGATACTTCGCTGCCGCGCGCGCCGCGGCAGGCGTCGAAGAGGAACACCACGATCTCCCGGACGGAACCAGCTTGGACGGGCTGATCGCGGCCGTGCTCGCCGTCGAACGTCCGGAACCACCGGCCGGCACGCCGCCCCTGGCCCGGATCATTTCGCGCAGCAGCTTCCTGCGCAACGAGATAGCGGTCCGCGACCATTCGGCCGCTCTCGGTGCGGACGACGTCGTCGACGTCCTCCCGCCGTTTGCCGGGGGCTGAGCCGGCCACGGCCGGAGGGTGGCTCCCGGGGTCCAAGGAGCCTACGCTGTGCCTATCCGCGCAACAGCAAAGGAACAGCCATGTACACCCTCCTGATCGAACACGCCGTGAACGACTTCGACGCATGGAAGCGGTCGTTCGACTCGGATCCGGCAGATCGCGCCGGCTCCGGCGTTGTTTCGTACAGGGTCTCCAAGCCCGTGGACGATTCCCAGCGGGTCCTGATTGAGCTTGATTTCGCCGAGCGGGAGCGCGCTGAATCAATGCTGGACACCTTGCGGACACGGGTGTGGAGTGGACCTGCAAGGCCGGCCTCGCTCGACGGCATGCCGGATGCGCGGATCGTTGAGTCGTTGGAGGCCAAGGTCCTCTGAACGCTGTGCCTGCCGGACGTGTGCCTTAGACGCGCCTGCACACAGAGACCATGAACGGGCTGAACGTCGGGGCATCCCCGAGCCTCAGTTCCGCCGTGTGGGTCAGCACGCCACCGTCCACCTTGAAGGTGTGGCGCGCGGTCCCGCGAGGACTACGCCGCTCAAGCCTGAGCGTGCCGTCCTCCCAATGCCCGCGGGCCGGAGCTTCCGGTGGCCGGCCCATGCTGTCCACGTAGTACCAGAGGGTCTCTCCGTGGTCCGGGTCAACGGTGAAGACACCGTGGCCCTCGAAATGGGTGCCGTCAGGCTCGATGTGCCGGTAGCTCTGCACCAAGGCGTAGCCTCCCGCCGCGCGCGAGAAGGTCACCTCGGCGTCGGCGGTCCGGGCGGGTCCCCAGGGCGAGGCCGCAAGCTCGGTGCTCCCCCGCCAATGACCCAGGAATGCCTCCAGCGCAGTGTGTGCATGACTCTTCAATGGCTCGTTCATGGCGACTCCTGCGCGGGACGATGGATACGTCACCATCATGTTCCCGATCGAGCAGGCGCGTCCAGCCTTCCCCACCCGGACGCGGGTTCAGAGGCCGAAGGTCTCGGTTTCCTCGAAGGGCCCGACGACGGTTACGGTGCGGGGGGCTTCGGCGAGCACCCGGGCGAGTTCCTGGACCTGCTCGGCGGTGACGGCCTTGATGCGGTCCAGCGTTTCGTCGATGTCCTGGAATTCGCCGGAGACGAGCTCGGCGCGGCCGAGGCGGGACATCCGCGAACCGGTGTCTTCAAGGGCCAGGACGATTCCGCCGCACAATTGGCCGACGGCCTTGCGCAGTTCCTCGTCCGTGATTCCGTCGGCAGCGAGCTTGTCCAGCTCGGCGCCCAGGAGTTCCAGGACCTGCTTGACCTTCGACGGCGTGCAGCCGGCGTACATGCCGAAGTAGCCTGCGTCGGCATAGGCGGAAGCGAAGGAATAGGTGGAGTAGACGAGGCCCCGCTTTTCGCGGATCTCCTGGAAGAGGCGCGAAGACATGCCACCGCCAAGGACAGCGTTCAGGACGCTCATCACGAAGCGCCGATCGTCGGTGGCCACGATCGAGGGGCAACCCATGATGATGTTGGCCTGCTCCACGGGACGCTTGATCACATGCAGTCCTGCGGTACCCGTGATGTCCGCCCGCTCGGTGGAACGGCGCTCAACGGGGGCGGCGGTGTCCTTCAGCTCCCAGCCTGCCGTCCGCAAGGCATCGAGCACGAGGCGGCACACGATGTCGTGGTCCAGGCCGCCGGCAGCGGTGATCACGATTTCGTCGGGTCGGTAGTAGCGCTGGTAGTGTGCCCACACCGAATCGCGGGACACAGCCTTGATGGCGGCAGGGGTGCCCCCGATCGGTCGGCCCAGCGGATGCACACCGAGCACTGCGGCCACGAAGTTTTCATGTGCGACGTCGGTGGGGTCATCGCTGTCCATGGCGATTTCCTCAAGGATCACGTCGCGTTCCTGCTCAAGTTCCGCAGGATCCAGCACGGCGCCGGTGATCATGTCCGCGATGACGTCGATAGCCATCGGAAGATCTGTGTCCAGCACCCGCGCAAAGTAGCACGTGCTTTCCTTCGCGGTGGCCGCGTTCGATTCACCGCCGACCTCGTCGAAAGCGGACGCGATCTCCAGGGCTGTGCGCTTCTTGGTGCCTTTGAACAAGAGGTGCTCAAGGAAGTGGGTGGAGCCGTGCTGGCCGTCCGCCTCGTCCCGGGAACCGACACCCACCCAGAATCCGATGGTTGCGGATCGCTGCCCGGGCATGGCCTCTGTGAGCACCCGGACGCCTCCCGGAAGCACTGAACGCCGGACAACGGAGCCGCCTTCGGCGCCATGGATCAATTCGCCGCCGGGCACGGTCTGCGCCAATGGGAGGGGTACGACAGTCATCAAGACCTTTCAGTTCTGCGGGAAATCATGGGTGCCAAATCTGGCTGCAATCGTACCAGCGGGCGCATCGCCCCCGGGACGGGAATCCGTTGTTAAAACCGGGCAGGACCGGTGGACATGTCCACCGGTCCTGCCGCGTGTTTGCCGGTTCAGGCTACTCGGCGGAAACTTCAGCCTCTTCGGCGGGAGCTTCCTCGGAGACGGCGCCTTCTTCCTCGGCCACAACCGGGGAGAGGGAGAGCTTGCCGCGGTCGTCGATCTTGGTGATCTCGACCTGGATCTTCTGGCCCACGGAGACGACGTCGTCGACGTTGTCCACGCGCTTGCCGCTGGCCAGCTTGCGCAGCTCGGAGATGTGCAGCAGGCCGTCCTTGCCCGGGGTCAGGGAAACGAACGCACCGAAGGTGGTGGTCTTGACGACCGTGCCCAGGTAACGCTCACCGATTTCCGGGATCTGCGGGTTGGCAATGGCGTTGATCGCGGCGCGGGCTGCTTCAGCAGACGGACCGTTGGTGGCGCCGATGTAGACGGTGCCGTCGTCCTCGATGGAGATGTCGGCGCCGGTGTCTTCCTGGATCTGGTTGATCATCTTGCCCTTGGGGCCGATGACCTCACCGATCTTGTCAACGGGGATGTTGACGGCGATCACGCGCGGTGCGAACTCGGAGAGCTCGTCCGGGGTGTCGATGGCGGCGTTGATGACGTCCAGGATGTGCAGGCGGGCTTCGCGGGCCTGCTTCAGGGCTGCGGCCAGGACCGATGCGGGGATGCCGTCGAGCTTGGTGTCCAGCTGGATGGCCGTGACGAACTCGGAAGTACCGGCAACCTTGAAGTCCATGTCGCCGAAAGCGTCCTCGGCGCCGAGGATGTCGGTCAGGGCAGCGTAGCGGGTCTGACCGTCAACCTGGTCGGAAACCAGGCCCATGGCGATACCGGCAACGGCGGCCTTCAGCGGCACGCCTGCGTTGAGCAGGGACAGCGTGGAGGCACAGACGGAACCCATCGACGTCGAACCGTTGGAGCCGAGGGCCTCGGACACCTGGCGGATGGCGTACGGGAATTCCTCGCGGGACGGGAGAACCGGAACCAGGGCGCGCTCTGCGAGTGCACCGTGGCCGATTTCGCGGCGCTTCGGGGAGCCGACGCGGCCGGTTTCACCGGTGGAGTACGGCGGGAAGTTGTAGTTGTGCATGTAGCGCTTGCGCGTGACAGGAGACAGCGAGTCGATCTGCTGTTCCATCTTGAGCATGTTCAGCGTGGTGACACCCATGATCTGGGTTTCTCCACGCTCAAAGATGGCGGAACCGTGAACGCGGGGCAGGACCTCTACCTCGGCGGTCAGCTGGCGGATGTCCGTCAGGCCGCGGCCGTCGATGCGGATCTGGTCCTTGAGGATGCGCTGGCGGACAACCTGCTTGGTCAAGGAGCGGAAGGCTGCGGACAGTTCCTTCTCGCGGCCCTCGAACTCGCCGGCGAGGGCGCCAAGGACTTCGTCCTTGAGTTCGTCGGAGGCGTTGTCGCGGTCCTGCTTGTCGGCGATCTGGAAGACAGCAGCAAGCTTCTCGGCAGCGGCGGCTTCAACAGCGGCGTAAACGTCGTCCTGGTAGTCCAGGAAGACCGGGAATTCAACCGTGGGCTTGGCAGCGCGGGCGGCCAGGTCAGCCTGGGCCTCGCACAGGGCCTTGATGAACGGCTTGGCAGCCTCGAGGCCCTCGGAAACGACCTCTTCGGTGGGAGCGGTGGCGCCCTGTTCCTTGATGAGGTTCCAGGAGTTGTCCGTGGCTTCGGCTTCAACCATCATGATGGCGACGTCGTCACCGGCGATGCGGCCGGCAACAACCATGTTGAAGACGGCGTTCTCGAGCTGTGAGTGCTTCGGGAAGGCAACCCATTCGGTGCCCTGTTCGTCGGCGATGAGGGCAACGCGGACGCCGCCGATCGGGCCGGAGAACGGGAGGCCGGAGAGTTGGGTGGACATGGACGAGGCGTTGATGGCCACGACGTCGTAGAGCTCGTCCGGGTTGATCGCCAGGACGGTCACGACGATCTGGACCTCGTTGCGCAGGCCCTTGACGAACGCGGGACGCAGCGGGCGGTCCATGAGGCGGCAAGCCAGGATGGCTTCGGTGGACGGGCGGCCTTCACGGCGGAAGAACGAGCCCGGGATGCGGCCGGCGGCGTACATGCGCTCTTCGACGTCGACGGTCAGCGGGAAGAAGTCGAAGCCTTCACGCGGGGACTTGCCTGCGGTGGTTGCGGACAGCAGTGCGGTGTCTTCGTCGATGTAGACCATCGCGGCGCCGGCTGCCTGCTTGGCGAGGCGGCCGGTTTCGAAGCGGATTACACGCTTGCCGAAGCGGCCGTTGTCGATGATGGCTTCTGAGAACTGGATTTCGGGACCCTCCATTGAGAGTCACCTCCGTTTCTTGTTTAGCGGAAGTCCTCCCGCATCGACCCAGGCCAGCGTCTGTTCCTGGCCTGTACGACACCCGGTCATCGATCGAGACCCACGGGCTGTGCCTTCATCACAGAAGGCTGCTCCCGGGGATCACTACCGAGGACCGCGAATGCGCGATGCGGTTGAACTCCTGTTAAGTGTTGGATTTAGTTATGGAGAAAAGGCGGCCCGTTCCGCGGAGGATCGGGCCGCCCGAAGTCAAACTAGCGGCGCAGGCCGAGGCGCTCGATGAGCGCACGGTAGCGGGCAATGTCAGTCTTCTTGAGGTAGCCCAGCATGCGCTTGCGACGACCAACCATGGCCAGCAGACCGCGCTGGGTGTGGAAGTCGTGCTTGTGCTCCTTCATGTGCTCAGTCAGATCCTTGATCCGCTGAGTCAGGACTGCAATCTGGACCTCCGGCGAACCAGTGTCGCCCTTGGACGTTGCGTATGCCTCGATGATGGACTGCTTAACAGCGGCTTCAAGTGCCACGTGAACTCCTAGAGTTGTGCCGTGCGTCCCGATTCAGCGCCTCGCTGCCGGGTTGTAATGCGCCGATGACCGCACACAAAACAGGTCCAGCCGCCACGGACTGCAGCCGGATCCATCCCTCAGTTTACCGGCAGCCCGGCAATCTTGTCGAAAGCTGCCGTGTGACCCTCATCAAAGCCTCGTCAACGACGGCCGCCGCTCACTGCCCGATCTCGGTCCGGACGGCGAAAAGCTCAGGGAAGAACGTCAAGTCAAGGGCCTTCTTCAGGAAGGACACACCGCTCGAGCCTCCGGTTCCGGTCTTCATGCCGATGGTCCGCTGCACCGTGCGGAGGTGCCGGAAGCGCCACAATTGGAAGTTGTCTTCCAAGTCCACCAGTTCCTCGCACGCTTCGTACGCCGCCCAGTTGTCCGCGGCATGTTCGTAGATGTGCTTGAAAAGAGGCAAGAGCTCGGGGGCGAACTCGTGGGCCTGGGTGACGTCCCGGTCCAGGACGGACCGCGGAACGTCGTAGCCGTGCCGGTCGAGGAAGGCCAGGAATTCGTCGTAAATGCTGGGGGCGTGCAGGAGCTCCTCCAGCATGGCGTGGGACTCCGGATCGGATTCGAACACTGGCAGCATTTTGGCGTTCTTGTTGCCGAGGATGAACTCGACCGCGCGGTATTGGCTCGACTGGAAGCCGGAGGCATTGCCCAGGAAGCCACGGAACTGGGAGTACTCGGTGGGGGTGAGCGTGGCGAGCACCGACCATTGCTCGGTGAGCGTCTTCTGGATGTGCTTGACCCGGGCGATGGCCTTGAGCGCGGAGCCGAGGTCGTCCTGGCGGAGCCAGGCGGCCGCGCTGCGGAGTTCGTGCAGGACCAGCTTTAGCCAGAGCTCGGTGGTTTGGTGCTGGATGATGAACAGGAGTTCGTCATGGTGTTCAGGCTGGCTGACAGGTTGCTGGGCGCTGAGCAGCACGGGCAGCTGCAGGTAGGAGGCGTAGCTCATGCGTGAGCTGAAGTCCTTGACGATGCCTTCGTCGAGTGGCCGGGTGTTCTTCTCAACGCTCACGGTAGGGGGCTACTTGTCCAGCAGGAGATGGTGGGCTTGGACGACGTCCAGCCGCATCTGTTCCACCAGGGCCTCGGGTCCGCGGTAGGCCACCATGCCTCGCAGCCGCGCCGTAAATTCCACCACGACGGTCTGGCCGTAGAGGTTGAAGTCCTCCACCGCCTCCTCGGGGCGGTCGATCACGTGCGCTTCCACCTGGCGGCTCACGCCGTCGAACGTGGGGTTGGAACCCACTGAAATCGCGGCTGGCCAGCGGGTTCCGGATTCGTCCACGAGCCAGCCGGCGTAGATTCCGTCCGCCGGTACGTAGCCCGTGGCGCCGTGGTCGAGGTTTGCGGTCGGAAAGCCCAGGGCGCGTCCGCGCGCAGCGCCATGGACCACTTCGCCGCGCATCCTGTGCGGGCGGCCGAGGACGGCGGACGCGGTCTCGACGTCGCCTTCGGCAAGGGCCTCGCGCACCCAGGTGGAGGAACAGCGGCGGTCCGTGCCGCCGTCGTCGTGTACTGGAAAGCCTTCCGCGCCGAACTCGTTGACCACGTGGACGCCGAATCCGAGTTCCTTGCCCAATTCCTGCATGGTGCCGACGTCGCCGGAATTTCCCACGCCGAAACGAAGATCGTGGCCCACAACGACATGTGCTGCGTGAAGCCCGTCCAGCAGGACCTTGACGACGAATTCCTCGGGCGTCATGGCGGCAAGCGTGAGGTTGTATTTCATGACGAGGACGGCGTCCACGCCCGTGCCGGCCAGGGCATCGAGCTTGTCCTGCAGCCCCATGAGGAGCTCCGGAGCGGAGTCGGGCCGATGGACCAGTGCCGGGTGGGGATCGAAGGTCACGACGACGGACCGCGCACCGTGCTGCTTTGCCGTGCGCAACAGTTGCGTCAGCACTTGCTGGTGTCCGCGATGGACGCCGTCAAAGTTGCCGATGGTCACGACGCTGGGACCGAAATCCTCGGGGACCTCGGTGGGATCGTTCCAGATGTGGACCATCAACCTCGCCTTTTACTGCTGGTATTCACTATGCCCGGTGCCTGCTCCGGCGCCGGAATTCTCTAAGGTTACCCGCTATCCCACGGCGCCCTTGCCCGGTGGCGGAGCTCCGATTTCTACTGCGTGAGTGGTGCCGGACGCCGACGGTAGAGCCACAGTAGTCCCAGGACCGGCAGGATCAACGGCACAAAGCCGTATCCACGTCCGAACAAGGACCACACAGTGTCGTGCGGGAAAGCCACCGGATCGAAAAGGCTGATGGCGCCAACCACCACCACGCCGATCATCTCAACAAGGACGGCCGCGAGGGACACCTTGAACCACGTGCGGCCCGGCTTCGCGAGGGAGACCGTCGCCACGATGTACACCACGGCGGCGAAAGCCGAGAGGATGTGGGCCAAGGGAGCATCCGAGAACTTGGTCAGGATCTGGTAGCCGGCACGGGCCGTGGCCGAGATCGCGAACACCGCGTAGACCGCAATCAGCAGCCTCCCGGGCCCGGTGTTGCGGGTGTCCCGGTTCTTCTTCCCGGTGGTTTCAACAGTCACTTCGTGTGCTTCTTCCAATGTCAGTACCAGATCTGGTTCATGCGGGCCGCCATGACCAATGCGGTGACGCCCACGGCGCCCATGACGAAATTGCTCCAACGGGTCCGCTCCAGGATGGACCAGTACACCGCGACGACGGGGAGGATCAGCGCCGTGATGATGTAGCCCCAGAATTCCCAGGGCTCCCCCGCGATCTTTTCACCCATCGCCACGCGGATGATCGATCCCACCAGATAGACCAGCAGGACGAGTTCGACGGCGGCAACCGACAGTATGGTGACGTCGTTGGGGGCCTTCTTCATGATGCCGGCCGCGACGCAAATGATGGTGGACAACAGGCCCACTATCAGGACAGCGTAAAAGTATCCGTCCATGGTTACTGTGCCTGCTTTTCGTTGTCGGGGGCGAACACCAGGACGGGCTTGGCGAAGCTCCCCGCATCGGCCAACAGCGCCACCAGCTCTCCTGACGGAGAGAACGCGGCAGCCGGGTTCTCGGCGGTGGCCGCGTCGGCCGTGCCCGCTGCGGGCCCCGCGGCGATCCTGCGGCCAAAGGAGATTTCGGTGGTTTCGGCGTCGCTCAGTTCCCGGTTGGGCATGAGCGCCCGGGCGGCGGCGGACATGTCGAGGACTTCCAGTTCCTCGGCAAGCTGTTCGAGGGTGCGGGCTTGCTCCAGGGAGTACGGTCCCACGTGGGTGCGGCGCAGCGCCGTCAGATGGCCGCCGACGCCGAGAGCCTCGCCCAGGTCGCGTGCCAGCGCGCGGATGTAGGTGCCTGAGGAGCATTCGACGGTCACGTCGATGTCCACCACCCTGCCGTCGTCGACCCTCCGGATGGCGTGGATCTCGAAACGGTGGATGGTCACGGGCCGGGCGGCGAGCTTGACCTCTTGCCCCGAACGCACGCGCGCGTAGGACCGTTCGCCGTTGACCTTGATGGCGCTGACGCTGCTGGGGACCTGCTGGATCTCGCCGCTCAGCTGCGCGACGCCGGAACGGATGGCGTCCTCAGTGACTGCGGCGGCGCTGCGGCTTGCCGTGATGTCGCCCTCGGCATCGTCCGTGATGGTTGATTCACCGAGCCGGATGGTGGCGGAGTACGTCTTGGAGGTGCCCACGATGTAGGTCAGCAATCGCGTGGCCTTGTTGATGCCAAGCACGAGCACCCCCGTGGCCATGGGATCCAGGGTCCCCGCATGGCCCACTTTCCGGGTACCGGCCAGTCGCCGCATCCGTCCAACCACATCGTGGCTGGTCCATCCTTGCGGCTTGTCAACGATTACCAGTCCAGAAAGCACGCCTCCCAGTATATCCGCGCCGGGGCATGCATCCTGCGGCCCGCGGCTTCCCTGGACGCTCCGGGACCGCGGCTAAGATGGCTCCCATGCCTGAGCTTGCCGCACACGTCCGCGAAGTGCCCGTGAACCAGATCCGCGAGATCACCGAGGCGGCCTGGAGCACCCCCGGGGCGATCGTCCTCAGCATCGGCGAGCCGGGCTTCGCGCTGCCCCGGCATATCCTGGACGCGGGGATCGCGTGCCTGGACAGGGACGAGACCAACTACACCCCCAATGCCGGAATCCCGGCGCTGCGTGAAGCCTTCGCCGACCGCTTCCGTGCCCACAACCACGTGGATATCGGGGCGGAGCGCGTATATGTCGTGGACGGAGCCCAGCAGGGACTGCACTTCGCCATGAGCCTGCTCCTCTCCCCCGGCGACGAGATCCTGATTCCCAATCCGGGCTACCCGACTTTTGCCATGACAAGCCATTTGTTGCACGCCGTCCCGGTGCAGTATCCGCTCTACCCGGAGCACGAGTTCCAACCCCGCATCGAGGACATCGAGGCCCTGATCACGCCGCGCACCAAGGTATTGGTCCTGAATTCGCCATCCAATCCCCTGGGCGCAGTGATCTGCGAGGAAACGACGCGCGAGCTCGTGGAATTGGCCGTCAAACACGATCTGTGGATCATTTCGGATGAATGCTACGAAGCCTTCACCTTCGACGTTCCGCACACGAGTCCCGCCCGCTTCGACAGCGCCGTTCCCGGGGAGGCCCGGGTCTTCACGTCCCTGACCTTGTCCAAAACGTACGGGCTGACGGGACTGCGGATCGGCGCACTCATTTGCCCGCCGGGCCTCGAACGGAAGATGAACAACGTCATGGAAGCGATCGTTTCCTGCGTGGCTTCGCCGTCCCAGTACGCTGCCGTCGCGGCGCTGACCGGCCCGCAGGACTATGTGGACACGGCACGGGAGCACTACCGTTCCAACCGCGACGCCGCCTCGGCGGTGCTTGCCCAGAAGGGCATTCCCTTCCTGGGCGCCCAGGGAGCTTTCTATCTCTGGGCGGACGTCTCGCATGTGAGCGGCGGGGACGTGCGTGCCTGGGTGCGCACCTTCTTGGCAGACTCTGGAGTGGCCGTGGCACCGGGAACCGCGTTCGGTTCCATCGGCGAAGGATGGATCAGGATCGCTTTGTGCGGTGACCAGCAGCAACTGCTCGACGGCGTCGGGCGTCTCCCGGCGCGGACGTGAGCCTCAGTATTTGGTCCGGTTCTTGTGCCCGCGCCAGGCATCGAAGGGAGCCTCGGATGCAGGAACGTCAGTGTGTTGGACGGGCAGCAGGTCGGGCCTGTTGCCGTCGAAATATTCGTAGAACACGGCATCGTCGAAGCCTGCGGCCGCTGCCCCGTGCCGATCGGCGGCAAAGTAGACGCGGCTGACCCGGCCCCATAGGGCCGCCGAGAGGCACAAAGGGCACGGTTCGCAGCTTGAGTAGAGCACCGAGCCGCTGAGGTTGAAGCTCCCCAGTTCCGACGCGGCCCGCCGGATGGCCACTACTTCGGCGTGCGCTGTGGGGTCGTTGTCGCGGGTGACCCGGTTGACGCCGTCGTGGAGCCGTCCGTCCGGGGTGACCACGACGGCGCCGAAAGGGCCGCCGCCGTCGGCCACGTTTTGAACCGCGAGCCGCACGGCGTGTTCAAGGTAGTCTTCGGGACTCTGAGCTGCATCGTGGGCCGCCATGCTCCGATCTTAGCGACGGGCCAGCATTTTGGCCCGGCTTTTCACGGTTAAACACGCAGGACCGGATCCGGCAGTCGCGAGAACTGCGGATCCGGCCCCACCCGGGAAGCGCCGGACTATTTGCCGCCGTCTTCGTCGATGTCTTCATCGGCACGGAGGTCGATGTCTTCTTCGTCAAAATCGTCTTCATCGATGTCCGCATCCTGCGGGGCATCGCTCTTGTACGGGTCTGCGTCGCCGGCGTGCTTGGCGCCGGCGGCCAGGGCGGCCACCTCGGCGTCGCGCTGCTTGGCGGTGCGCAAGAGCTCCTCAAGGTTCGAGGCGTTGACCGGGATGAGGTCGGCAACGAATTCCAAGGTCGGAGTCAGCCGCACGGTGATGTTGCGGCCCACTTCCTGGCGCAAAACACCCTTGGCCTTCTCCAACGCCCGAACAGCATCAGAATGGGCGGCTTCGTCGCCGAAGACGGTGTAATACACGGTGGCGTGCTGAAGATCGTTGGTGACGCGGGCATCCGTAATAGTGATGCCCTCAACCCGAGGATCCTTGATCCGCCGGCCCAGTGCCTCAGCAACAACAACCTTAATCCGCTGCGCCAACTTGGCAGCGCGTGCCGGATCAGCCATTTCTACTCCTAAAATTTGCGTACGACGGCGCAATGGCGGCTCGCAATGTTGAGTCTGCATAAGCTGCCACGCACCTGAGGTGAGTCTATGACGATGCCGGAGAGTTGTGGGGGCGCCCGGGAGTGGCATCGGGCCTACCGGAGCTGGGCGGCTCAGGATCGTAGATCCCGGGCCGCCCAGCGTAGGGGCGGGGCGCCCCCACAATTCGGAGGCACCCCGCGCAAAAGCGAATACCTTAGACCCGCGGCTTTTCGCGCATCTCGAAGGTCTCGATGATGTCACCTTCGTTGATGTCGTTGTACGAGCCAAGACCGATTCCACATTCGAAGTCCGTGCGGACCTCGGTGGCGTCGTCCTTGAAGCGCTTGAGCGTCTCAACGGTGAGGTTGTCGCCGATGACCTTGCCATCGCGGCTGACGCGGGCCTTCGTGTTACGGCGGATGATGCCCGAGCGCACGATCGAACCGGCGATGTTTCCGAACTTGGAAGAACGGAAGACTTCGCGGACCTCGGCGGTACCGAGCTGGACTTCCTCGTACTCCGGCTTGAGCATGCCCTTGAGGGCCAGCTCGATGTCATCGATTGCCGAGTAGATGACGGAGTAGAAGCGCATGTCCACGCCTTCACGATCGGCCAGTTCAGCCACGCGCTCGGCGGGCTTGACGTTGAAGCCGATGATGATGGCGTTGTCCACCGTGGCGAGGTTGACGTCGTTCTGCGTGATGGCACCCACACCGCGGTGGATGACGCGCAGTTGAACGTCTTCGTCGCCCACATCGATCTTGAGCAGGGCGTCTTCGAGGGCTTCGACCGCACCGGAAACGTCACCCTTGAGGATGAGGTTGAGGGTGTCGATCTTGCCTTCGGCCACAGCCTTGTCGAAGTCCTCGAGGCTGATGCGCTTGCGGCGCTTGGCCAGTGCCGCGTTGCGGTCGGCTGCCTCGCGCTTTTCAGCGATCTGGCGGGCCGTACGCTCGTCGGAGGTCACCAGGAAGGTGTCGCCTGCACGCGGTACGTTGGACAGGCCCAGGACCTGGACCGGACGGGACGGAAGCGCGACGTCGAGGGCGTTGCCGTCTTCGTCGAACATGGCACGGACGCGGCCGTGGGCCGTACCGGCCACGATCGTGTCACCGACGGCCAGGGTACCGGACTGGACCAGGACGGTGGCCACGGAGCCGCGGCCCTTGTCCAGGTTCGCTTCGATGGCAATGCCTCGAGCGTCCTTGTCCGGGTTGGCGCGCAGGTCCAAAGCGGCGTCTGCGGTCAGCAGCACGGCGTCGATCAGTTCGTCGATGTTGATGTTCTGGCGGGCAGAAACCTCAACGAACATGGTGTCGCCACCGTATTCTTCGGGAACCAGGCCGTACTCGGTGAGCTGGCCCTTGACCTTGTCCGGGTTCGCACCTTCCTTGTCGATCTTGTTGACCGCGACGACGATCGGCACGTTGGCCGCTTGTGCGTGGTTGAGTGCTTCCACCGTCTGCGGCATGACGCCGTCGTCGGCTGCGACAACCAAGATGGCGATGTCGGTGACCTTGGCACCACGTGCACGCATGGCGGTGAACGCCTCGTGACCCGGGGTGTCAATGAAGGTGATGTCGCGCGGAGTGCCTTCGTGGACGTGGCTGATCTGGTAGGCACCGATGTGCTGCGTGATGCCGCCGTGTTCGCCGGCAACCACGTTGGTCTTCCGGATCGCGTCGAGCAATCGGGTCTTACCGTGGTCAACGTGACCCATGACGGTGACAACCGGCGGACGCGGTTCGAGGACGTCGTCGCCTTCGGCTTCCAGTTCGGCATCGAGATCGATGTCGAACGAGTCGAGGAGCTCGCGCTCTTCGTCTTCCGGAGAGACAACCTGTACCTTGTAGCCGAGTTCGGCGCCGAGCAGGCCGAAGGTGTCCTCGTCCAGCGACTGCGTAGCCGTTGCCATTTCACCGAGGTGGAACAGCACGGTCACCAGTGCAGCGGGGTTCGCCTCGATCTTGTCGGCGAAGTCCGTGATGGACGAGCCACGACGGAGCCGGACTACGGTGTTGCCGTCGCCGCGGGGTACGGATACGCCACCCAGCGACGGAGCACTCATCTGCTCCAGTTCCTGACGCTTTGCACGCTTTGACTTGCGCTGCTTGCCGCGTCCTGCGCCACCCTTGCCGAAGGCACCTTGGGTACCGCCGCGTCCGCGGCCGCCCTTGCCGAAGCCACCGCCGGCGGGAGCTCCGCCACCGGTGCCTGCACCAGGAGCGCCACCCGGACGGCCGGGGCCGCCACCACCGGGACGGCCAGCGCCGCCCGGACGGCCTGCGCCACCGGGAGCGGGACGCTCGGTGCGGTTGGGCATCATGCCCGGGCTGGGACGGTTTCCTGCGGGGCCACCTGCCGGACGCGGAGCGCCCGGACGGGGAGCACCGGGGCGCGGAGCACCCGGACGCGGACCACCGGAACCGGCTGCGGGGCGGGGACCGCCTGCGCCGGCCGCGGGACGCGGACCGCCGGGACGCTCGCCGTCAGTGCGGCCACCGGAACGCGGCATGCCCTGCGAAGTTGCGAAGGGGTTGTTGCCCGGACGGGGAGGACGCTCGCCGTCGCCACGGCCGCGGGGCATGCCCTGCGAGGTCGCAAACGGGTTGTTGCCCGGACGGGGGCCGCCTGGCCGCGGTGCCTGGCTGCCCGGACGTGCCGGGGCAGGGGCTTCGGCCTTGGGTGCCGGACGGGCACCCGGTTTGGCGGAAACGGGGCTTGCTGCGGCTGCGGGAGC